>CAYJQG010000017.1:0-20401 GCA_964372325.1 uncultured Candidatus Saccharibacteria bacterium | reverse complement strand
GCGATGTTTCTTTTAGGGAATTACCTGGCATCGCGTGGGTTCCTCCCGGGCGGCTGTTGGTATCGGGCTTACCGCGGGGCGGCTGTGGGGTACGTTAACCCCGACGATCGGGTTGATCATTGGGGTGCGGGGCCCGTGGTGAGGATTTTAACATCTTGATATTCCTGTGGTTCGACTCAGCTCACCATTGATGGTGAGCTGAGTCGAACCATGAAACTGAGCTTTTCTTTACTCTCTTTCTTTAAATTTTTAAATTAATATCGTCGATTAAAAACCTCCATAAGCTTAAGGCTTCATGGAGTTTAGGATGTATCTAAGGTTGTGCACTGTCAGTCTTGTATTGTACAAGACTACAACGTAACCCCTCACGCTGTCCAATGACAACTGAGTAATTATAGTATGCCATTGCTCTGACTTTGAGAGAGACTTAAAGCCAAGTGCAGCCAGCTTATAATCGTCCAAAGCTGGCGGAGCGGACTCCCTTAAAGTCATGAGCTGAGGCATACACGGCGTGAGGGGTTACACTACAAAAACTTGCATAATCAAGAATATCGTGCTACGCTACGATGAGCAATGAAGTAATGGTGAGCAGTAATGATCATCGACGCACATGCGCACATCACGCCGAAACTCAATGCAAAATTCAGTAATACCCCAAACGAAAAAATTCTGGAGATACTACTCAAAGAAATGCGCGACAACGGCGTAGACCAGACATTCGTCATTGCAAGTTACAGAGACGATGTATGTTCTCCAAGAACACAAGAAACACTTGAACTGGTAAAAAACACTCCGCAAATTCGTGTAATCGGCACGTTGAATATCGAAACGTTTAAGAAGAAAGATCTCGATGCGCTAGAAAAATTATTGAAAGCTAGGGCGATCATCGGCATCAAGTTATATCTCGGATATCAATATATCTACGCATACGACCAACGCGTGTTTCCCATCTATGAACTCTGTACAATGTACGATGTTCCGGCGGTATTCCATACCGGTGATACATTTCGTACCGATGGTAAGTTGCGTTATTCACATCCACTCACCATTGACGACGTTGCCGTAGAATTCCCAAACCTCAAAATCGTCATTGCGCACGTGGGAAACCCCTGGGTACTCGACTGCGCTGCAGTATTGTATAAGAATGAAAACGTCTACGCCGACATTTCCGGCCTTGTAGTGTGCAATAATTTCGATACGCCAGATGGTGAACTTGTAAAAAGACGCATCAAAGAATTAATCGCATACGCATCGCCGAATAAGCTGATCTATGGGACTGACTGGCCACTAGCAAATATGGGTGACTATATAAAATTCACAGAAAGTCTCGGAATAACTGGACGAAAAATGGAGTGTATGATGGGAGAGAACGCATTAGCAGTATTTTCATCGTGCATAAAATAAAATCAAAGCCACGCAAGTGGCTTCTTCTATCACGTAATGATATAATAATTAGGCTAACAATATGGACTCTCCACTAAAACCCCTAAACGGGAAATACGACAAAAACGCCGCGTACTTAAGCATTTACGCAGGAGTAGGTGGAGACGACGCAAAAGATTGGGCAAATATGCTGTTCCGCATGTACGGAAAATATGCCTCGAAACGTGGGTGGAGGGCCACAATCGTCGACGACCGTGCCATGCACATTAGAGGGGAATACATCTACGGAACTCTAAAAAAAGAAACTGGAGTGCATCGACTAGTGCGTATGTCACCATTTTCCGCAAAACAACTGCGACACACATCATTTGCACTTGTCGAAGTCGTTCCAGAATTACCCGACCTCGAACATAAAAATTTTGTTATCCCACCAGAAGACCTGAAGCTTGAATTTTCGCGCTCGAGTGGCCCAGGGGGGCAAAATGTCAATAAACGCGAGACTGCAGTGCGCATCGTGCACATTCCCACGGGTATTGCGGCGGCATCGGAAGCCGAACGCAACCAGGAACAAAACCGTGAACACGCATTAAAACTCCTGAAATCCAAACTCGTAAAGCTCATGGAAGAACGCCAAGAAAAAGAACTGGGGAGCCTACGCACACAAATAAAACCCGAGTGGGGGAACCAAATCCGCAGCTACGTGCTACACCCATACCACATGGTAAAAGACCATCGCACAAAAGTGAAGACAACCCAAGTAGAAAAAGTTTTAGACGGCGAGCTCGATAAATTCATCGAAGCAGAATTAGAATTGTAGATCTGCTATTATTAATATAAACAAACGCTTTGCACCTTCCCGCAGGCAGGCCCACTTACCGATAGGCGGGCAGGCCTGCCTACCGGTAGGCAGGCTCTGCAGTTTACTACTATTACTATGATCGCCTTCAATCACGTCTATAAAAGTTACGAGAATAAATCTACCGCGCTCGAAGATGTTACGTTTAAGATCGAACCAGAAGAATTTGTTTCGTTAGTGGGAAAATCCGGAGCAGGAAAATCAACGATCATTAAGTTGTTAATCGGCGAAGAACGTCCAACCAAGGGGCGGATAATTGTGAATCATGCCGAAGTCAATCGTTTAAAACATAACGAGCTTTCAAAACTGCGTCGTGACATCGGTATTATATTCCAAGACTTTAGGTTACTCCCCACAAAAACAGCATACGAAAACGTAGCGTTTGCCATGGAGGTGAGTGGCTGCACAGAAGAGGAGATTAAAGAAGTAGTGCCAAAAGCGTTGGATATTGTCGGGCTTGCAGATAAAACCGGCCATTTCCCACATCAACTTTCAGGTGGCGAAAAACAACGCGTTGCCATGGCACGCGCCATCGTGCATCGCCCAGCGGTGATTATTGCCGACGAACCAACGGGAAACCTCGACCAAATAAACGGGGCCGAAATTATTCGTTTACTAAAAAAAATTAACGAACTCGGCACAACAGTAATTCTCGCCACGCATAGTAAAGATATCGTAAATCAATTACATGAGCGAGTCATTGTCATCGAAAATGGTCGCATTATACGTGATGAAAAAAATAGCTCATATACACTAAGCTAATATGGCAACGACATTACTACGCATTATTAAATACGGTATACAAAGTTTTGTACGTAACGGTACACTATCGCTTGCAACTATTATTGTAATCATACTTGCGCTGAGTACATTTTTGGGCCTCTGGACAATGAATGTAATAACCGCAGAAGCCATTCATGTATTGCAAAAGAAAATTGATATTAGTATATATTTCCAAAAAACAGCAAGGGAAGATGCGATTCGAAAAATCCAACAAGTTGTCCAAAAACTACCAGAAGTCGATACAACAATCTACATCTCCCGAGAAAAAGCGTTGGATATATTTAAACAAAAACATAAAAATGACCCGACCATTATAAAAGCACTTGATGAGCTTGGAGAAAACCCTCTCGCCGCATCGTTGAATATCAAAGCAAAAGATCCCCGGGACTATGCGGTTATCGCCGCATACTTCGAAAACGAAAAGTATAAATCGGTAATAGAAAAAGTAACCTACGACCAAAGTCAACGTGCGATTAATCGACTCACAAAGATTATCGACACAATGAATGTGGTGGGCGTTGGTGCAAATATCATCTTTGCACTGATAGCGATTATAATCACATTCAATACCGTCCGTCTCGCAATTTATGCAAACAAAGAAGAGATTGGAATTATGCGTCTCGTCGGTGCTTCAAACGCATATATACGAGGGCCCTATCTTATCGAGGGAATTCTGTATGGGATGATTGGGACGTTGGTAGTCTTTATGTTATTTATACCGATCATACACACCATAAACCCGTATATTGCAATAATTATTCCGGAGTTAAGTCTTACGATGTATTTCTATAGCCACATATTCACCCTATTAAGTGCAACACTAGCATTCGGCATAGCGCTCGGCACTATATCAAGCACATTCGCAATCACGAGATATCTTAAGGTATAAAATAAAAAATCGTTCAAAAGCTTATTCGTGGAGCCAAGTCTACTTGCGCGCCAAGCCAAAATAATGGTATAGTGCATATGGCCATCGTAAGAAGCGGTGGCTAGTACATTCACAAGGGAGGCGACGTGAAACGACTAGCATTACTGATGTGGGTACTGATCGGTCTAGGCACTGTTGCGATCGCCGAAGATGGCGATAAGACAAAGGCAAGACTCGAGCAACGGAAAAATTTACTACAAACCGCAGAGCAGAATTATAACGATTCGCTCAAAAATGCACGCAGTGTATACGAAAGTGAGTTAAAAAACGCAACACAAGAATATCGCACTATGCGCTGGGCTGCGCAAGAAAAATTCCGTGTAAGGGTTAAAAGCGCAACAACCGAATGCTGCAAGCCCTTGAAGAGCGCGCTTGCAGTAATGAAGATGTGTTTTGACGAACTCTCATATCAATGTACGCGCGTTAAAGAACGAAAAGAAGCACTCACCGCTGTCACAGGGCGAGTACATCAATACGAAAAACTGAAAAGCCAAGCCTCATCCAAGGAACTCGTTGAAGCAACTGCAAACCTAGAGCGTGCAAACAAAGAACTCACCAATGCAAAAGAAGCGCTTGAACACGCACGAAGATCTCTACGGCTCGCAGTATATCGTATTCCCGAAGCAGTAGACCACGTCTTGACTAATGACGTACGGCGCATGAAACTTGCTCGCCATGCATGGAACGATGAGGCGGGGCATGCCAACGAGGCATACCACAAAGAACTGGGCAGCCTACGTGCAACATGGCTCTCGAATGTTGCGAAAGCATTGCAGACATTAAATACAAAAAGTACGTCGCTCTACGAAACTTATCGCGCGGCAGTAAAAAATGCAGAACATAGCACCGTTGTAGCACCGAAGATCGAAACAATGGAAAATAAAGGTAAGTAGGAGAAAAACAATGTCGAACTTCAAAATCGAATTTACAACGTGGTTCGATAATGGAGTTGATACGGGAAGGGGAAACGCTTCGCGCATTATCGTGACTGACACCATAGAAGATGCGCGAAAAATCAGCGAAGCAATGCTCGGCGAAGAAGTAAACGCAAGTGAATATCTTGAGATGGCAAAAGTTATAGGCCCAACAAACGAAAAAGCAGACACGTATGCGTGGGATCCCGACAGAACATGGAAACGCGTAATGAAAAACCTCAACCTCAACGAGGAGGAGATTACCAAAGTCTATAACGAAAAAAACAAGCAAGTGGGACTACGTTTCAACCTCCGATAATATCTAAGTTATTTTACCGATCTAAAAACGATCGGTTTTTTTATTACACTAAATAAAGGGGGCCGAGTCTAATAGCTATCGATAAAGCACATACAAAAGCGACGTGGCAACAACAGCAGGCTTTAAAAGCCCACGAATGTTGACAGTAACTTTTTGCGTAACAAGCAATGCATCACGACCCCGTTTCCGAACTTTCAATAATTCACGATCAGCATAAACGGTTGCACCAATAGGTACGCCAGTTAAAAATCGAACGCGATTAAATCCATAATTTAATATCATTGGCGCACAACGCGAACCAACAGGTGAGAAATACGTAGCGTTAGTCAAGTCGGGAATAAGCGAAAGCACGAAGTATGCGTGCGCAATCAGTTTCTTGTAGGGAGATCTTTTACGAGATTCGTGGATATCAGTATGGATAAATTGTAAATTGTTTGTCACCGTACCAAATGCCAAAACATCATGTTGGGTAATCCGCTTACTTTGTCCACGATCAATACACGATACTCGCGCGAGAAGAGACGCATAGGCAAGATCTCTCTCTTGATTAATATTCCTCATGCAATACGATACCCACCAGTTTTTTCTTGAAGGTTAAAATTTTCCGAAATGAATGCGGTAACTTCATTAAGTTCGATGCTATTGTGAAATACAATGTTTGGCCCATGGTTGTCCAAATACACGGCACTTAAATTACCAAATTTCTTTAACCCACGCGAAGTATTTTTTCCACATTCATGACTACCGCATTCAAACGCACGCTGCGAAACAGTTGGCACAAGTGATTGAGCAAGTTTGGGGCAATGAAAGTGCACAATGCAATCGTAGTCAAGATGTTCTTCGAAAACGATACGCTGCGACTGACCACCCACTGAAGGCTTACTACCATAGGCAATAATCGACTCAGGTCCATCGGTTTTCACTTTAACCAACCCAACATGCTTCATATCATTGAAATCAGTTTTCCTACGTGAAGTTAAAAATGTTTGGGGGTCAAGCTTCACTGCGAAATGTCCGGCAGTTACACCACGAAAACGCTTGTAAGCGCCTTGCGCAATACAAAAATCAACAATGGTGCGAAGATGCGAGGGGATAAGCGACGAATCCCAAGAAACTGGTTCACCCGCAACAATGGTGCTACGGGTAAACGTTAAATGCGATCGCAGGTATGCCATATCCACGAGCTCACGCAACACCTTACTTCTGTCAGTGGTCGAACAATACGAAGCTTCTTCTGGTGTAATAATCATATTCAAACGAGTTTTCACATCATTTGCCATGACTAAATTCGCGCCAGCACGTTTTAACATATGTAAACCCGCTTGATATTCTTCATGGGGAGTTGCACCACAAGTCGTCTTAAAAGCCACAAGAAAAATATCCTTTCTTACCCCATGCTTCCCGGCCTTATTCCGTATCATATCAATCAACTTGGGCAGAGGTTTCAATTGAATATTTACAGATTGAGACTATGCACTACTCAGTCGTGTTTGATATTTCCCCGATTCGACTCCAGCGATATCACCTTCAAAGTCCACCACCGCAGAATTAAAAAATATAATCTTAGTACGAAGGTCGTCGATAAGATTATTAACCAGCAGTTCGAGGTCGCGAAAAGTTTCGAGCTTGCTTTGTGCGTCGGCCATTTTAGTAAGGTGGAGATTAATGTCCATGGACGGGAACTGTACCCTGCAAAGCCCTAGAAGCTCTTTCGCCGTTGTGCCATATGCAGGTGCGGCTAGGGCAAGGTGACTGCGAACATGCGAAACCGTACCGCCTCCGATAATATGAATTTGTTTTGTGGCTAATTGGTTCATAAATTTATGTTTAATAATGTTTTACTAAACAAGTTGACGATCGTTAACTTGTTTAGTAAAAATGAATAAAGAATAGTTCGACTCTTTTATCCTCGAACAATAAAAAACCTCGCACAATAGGTGTTTACAGAAGTTAGATGACAGTACGTCATCGACAAAATGACAGAATAGAAAGATACTGAACGTATGACAAATGATATAAAGAAACTTCTCGAAGACATGGGACTAAGTCGCACCGAAGCCACAATATATATTGCGGGTCTCGAAGTACCCCTGTCATCAGCACAAGAAATTGCCAAAGAAACGGGCATTAAAAGAACCACGGTGTATAACGCCGCAAATACACTTATTCAAAAAGGCTTTGCGGCAAAGCACAACGATGGGGGTAACCACATAGTATTAAAAATGTTAGAACCATATAAAATCGAGCAGCAAATCGAACAAAACATACAATTATTGCATACTAAAAAATCAGAACTACTCGCAGCACTAACACGATTCAACAAAGTAACATCAAAAAAAACGAAACGCGCAGTGGTGGCACAATACGATAGTGTTGAAGGGATAAAAACGGTTGTGAACGAAGCGCTGTATTGCAAAACGCGCACCTGGGACATTATCGCACCAGCAAAAAACTTTTTTTCAGATTTCGATAGCGTATATACAAAATACTTTTTAAACAAACGCACCGAAAACAAAATAATAGCTCGCTCACTGTGGGAAAAAAATCCGGAGCGCCGCATATTAACCGCCGAAGAAATAATAAAAAGAAATCCACGCTTTCTCCCAAGCACGATGCATGGAAAGTTTCACTCAGTCATCATTATATTCGACGATAAAATGGCAATTATCTCCTCATTTAAGGAAAAAAATGCGGTGCTCATCCAATCACAAGAAATTACCGAAACGTTCAAGGCGCTTTTTCAAAGCCTATGGTTAATCGCGGAACCCTACCGGATAAAGTAAAATTATGGTAAAGAGTACCAAAGCGTTTCAAAAATAGACTTTCGTGTTCGAGAAAAGGCATCGTTTTCCACAATAAATATCATATTGTTAAATCGTGGAGAAATGAATGCTACCATCGATTCGATAATAATTTCAGTAAATGGCAATTTATAAATTGGGGGTAAAAGCTTAGAAACTCTGTTCTCGAGACGGTCTTTCAAGATAATTTGTTTTGCATATGCCGAAGCGGTAATAAGCTGCCTACTTAATACCCCAAGCCTCTTTTTTTTCGCGATAATTTCATCAATAATATACTTCTCTCGAACGTAATCTAAAAAGTTTTCTCCACCAGTAATAATACGATATTCTTTTTCTTTAGTAGCAAGAATCATATCCCACACTTGCTTAAAACCAGCTGAGCCATAAAGAAAATACACACGAGGTTTCTTATTAATATGAACTGCTTTTTCTTCTAAAAGCCCAAGTGATGCCTCAAAATCCAAAATCTTTTCTTTAGCATTTGCCATGAGCGTCGCTGGCTGCTCGGGAACATAGTACGCCTTTTTGCCCGTCTTAGTAACAATAAGCGCACCGGCTTCAACGAGTTCATCGAGAACGTAGTAGAGCGTCGTACGTTTCAACTTCGAGCCTTGGGCTAACTGTTGAACCGACGCTTCGCCCAAGGCTAGGGCTGCAAGATAAATTTTCGAGGCCTTGGTGCTAAATCCAAGATTTTTCACAATTTCTACGAGGTTTATCATATAAGCAAAGTATAGTAGAAAAAACCAATAATGTCAAATATTGTCGAAAAGTTAGACAATATGTATTGCAAAAATTCATATACAGAGATACACTCAACATAGAACGTTAAAAAATAACGAAGGGGGGTCCGCCATGAAAATAGTACTTTTCGGAGGGGTTCAAGGTGTCGGTAAAACAACTCTACTCTCTTGGCTGAAAGTTGTATTCGCGAGTAAGATCGTACTCTTGGATCCAGGCGAACTATTCCGACGCTATGTTTATAATGAAAAAACAAAAAGCGCCGAAGAGGTCGAGGAGCTTATAACGAATAAGATCGAAGAAATGCCAGAGGATTCCGTAGTGGTTGTTCATTGGCATTACGCAGTTCGAAGAGCACATGGATACATCCCACAGCTTAGTTACCCACGACTCGAGCGAATAGCAAAAAACAATAAAATCGAAAAAATTGTTTTACTTACGGTAGAAGCGCCAACAGACATAATACGAGAAAGACGTCAGGCGGATATTCGAATAAAAGCAAGGGCTCTTTCTCAGTCAGCAATCGAACAAGAGATTGCAACGGACGAAGCAACGCTAATGGACCAGCAAGCGTTATTTACGGAAGCGCTCGGCGATCGGAACGTTGTCGTTTTCCGCCTAATAAATATAAATCTAGAGGAAGCAAAGTTGCGCCTACACGAATTCTTCGAATCATTGCTGAAATAACAATCGAGGGGCACTGCCCCTCTTTTTGCGTTTAACAAATAAAAAATCCAATGTGGCTCTATCGTAGTGTCGAAAAATTCGACAAAATGTATTGACCAGTAAGCCCCGAAGACCTACGATAGTGGCATATGAAGAACTATATTCTCGTGGGGCTTGGCCCACATGCGCAAAGAATATACTATCCATTCCTCGAAAAACACGCGCGTCATTATGATATCAGACTGAAATTACTCATCGAACTCGAATTCCAATCAAAAACTGTGGCAGATTTTTTGGTACAAAGAAATTTACAGCCAGAAAAAATCTTATACATTCAAGACAACGAACGGGGTAAACTGGGCACAGCGCTTGACCAAGAGGTAGAAACGGAACTCAATGCAACCATTGCACGAGAGCACATCGACGGCATTATCATATCAACTGAACCAAAAGCACATAAAATTTATGCGGAGTGGGCGTTAAAAAACAATGTCAACGTCATCATGGACAAACCCATTACCGCTCCATTGCACCCAAGCACCAATAGTACATCGGCAAACCAAATATACGAAGACTACAAATATCTCCTAAATCTTCAAAAACAAAGCAAAGCGAAATTCTACATAGTTTGCCAAAGGCGAAACCACGAGGGCTATACACTAATAAAAAAATACCTCAACAATTTCGTCAGAGAATTTAATATTCCAATCTCATACATCGACATCTACCACGGAGACGGCTCCTGGAGCTTACCGCATGAATTCAACAAGGAAAACCACCCTTATAAATATGGGTACGGGAAACTCATGCACTCCGGCTATCATTTCGTAGATTTATTCGCATGGATCGCACAAACAAATTTCAATTTACAAAAAGCATACCCCAATAAGGTAAAAATATATACTGCAAAATTTACCCCAAACGATCTTTTCTATCAGCTCAGTAACGATGTATGCTCAAAATTTTTCCCTCATCCAAAAATCGCGAACTTCTATAAAAGCTATACTCCCGAAAAATATAACCACTTTGGCGAACTCGATGCGTATATCCTATTGCAGTTGATGCGAGAGGGGCGGATTATAACGACTGGCACGATCAACTTACAACAGAATTCTTTCTCAAGAAGAAGCTGGTTTGACCTACCGAAAGACACCTACAAAGGAAATGGCAGAGTGCGACATGAACGGGCAAACATTCAAGTTTCACATTTCTTAAATATTCAAGTGCACTCATACCAATCGGGAGAATCGAACGTCAATTCAAAAAATCACGAAAATGTTGGGGACGAAAATCATTTTGATATCTATATCTTCAGAAATAAAAAAATCGTTGGCGGTCGAGGATTCACAAAATTCTTCATCGGAAAAGAACTTTTAAAACAAAACGAAAACGATAGCTACTACCTCGGCCACAACGAAAAAGCAAGAGAAATGACCTTACTAAACTTCATTGAGGGAAAAAGCGACGAATCGGAATTCCAATATCACGATTTCACTAATCAGCTACTCGCAAATATATATGCATCAATCGCAAAGGAAGGAAAGACGGGGAATACCGCTCTGACTTTTAAAGTCGGCTCCCGATAAGCTAGGGGACCGAGTCTATGACAAAAAAATGATTGAACAAACATCATATATATGGGCTAGGTTCTTCTCGGAAATCGAGCTGCCGAAAAATGGAGTGGTGGTAGAAGTGGCGCCAGGGTACGAACCAAAAATTGGCCGCGCATTAGCCATGCTCAATTTTTGTGGAACAATCTATGTAATAGAACCAGACTCGAAAGCAGCAAGCGCAATCAAAGCTGAATACGAAAGAATCCTCCCTAAATCTACGATAAAAACAATAATAAAATCATTACAAGAGATTAAAGCCGGCGTAAATATCCCGCTTAAGCCAGACGCACTCGTCGCAAGCCACCCATTCGACGACATGGTAATGGAAACGATTGTCGAAGATAAAAACTTCTTCTCGCTAGAAAAAGAGGGCGGAGCAAAAAATACACATGCAATAAAAAAAATCTATAACGCCCTGGAAGACAAAGACTACAGGAGAGGCATAAGCACAACCATAAAAACCTGGAAAAAATTCATCGACGAGTCAAAGCCATGTTGTTGTATTATTAGCCAGTACCCAAGTTATACACTAACGAAAAAAGGACTAACGCAACGTCAAGAAAGTGGGTTCGCGGTACTCAAACGACTAAAAAGATTTTATAGAGCTTCATTGGTTAAACAATGCAAAAAAAATATGTCGAGCAGTAAGGAAAAACCAAAATGGTGGCTCATATGCAAAAAACCCTTAGCAATAAAACGATTAGGGGAATCGATTTTTGTGCCACAAAAGGCAATACGACTAAGCCCCAGGAAATACAAAATTGTCTACATAGACAAACAATATTTTGATAACACAAATAAAAAAGCCGTTAAGGGGGAAGTCAAAAAACTCGCAGTCGTTTTAAGCGATAACTACAATAAAAAAACTATCATCACATATGCCGATAAACAAAAAGACAAGACAGGCATTGGTCTTAGTGGGAACTTGGGCTCCGGCAGAGCAATATATTACGGAAAAAATCTAAATATTCTCGGTGTCGGCAAAACAACGCTCTGTCGTAGCAAAACACCAAACCACAGTACGGGTAAATTAGAAATCGTAGGAGCGATGAGACGTATTATTGTGGCAAAATGGGCAAACCACTTCGGAATACAAACACCAGCGCATATAGCATTGATCGCGCTAAAAGAACAGGCGAAATACAAATGGAACGATAAGCCAATCCCGCTAAGCCTACTAGTGCGAGTAGATAACGGCAGTCTCGACAGGCCAAGCCACGTCGAACAGTCACCAAAAATCTCCATCGATTTCAAAAAAATAATAACAAAATACGCAGAGCTCGATGCAAAATATTTCGCATATCGCTTCATGCTCGGTGCGTGGTCGACAAGTAATTATTCGTTGAATGGCGACGTCATCGACCTCGAGTCAGCATCGTTTACGAAGTACCGTGGTCCATACTACACATCTTCAGCGGAACATCCGCACAATCGTTTCGGTTACGAGGGGCTAGGGTTTCAAAAAATCTTGCACCAAATCGCCGCCGTAAAGGGGATAGACGGCAGCAACGTCGCGGGCCAATTCTTTAGAAAACGACGCGTGCATCTTGGACGTTGTTTCTTAACACTTCTTGGTATCGAAAATACCGTTGCTGCAAAGTTCTTTAATGAACACAAAAATCAAGTAATGAAAATCGCTGATCAATTTGAAAAATTATCAAAAAAGATTAGCCCTAAGGCAACTACCCTAAGACTTTATGTGGAAATTCAAGACGAAAAAGATCCCAGCCTGCTCGATATGTCCAACCTATTCAGAAATCTCGCAAAACTCTTGGAGCGCCAAAATAGAAAAACGGAGGCATTCAAATATCTCATAAGGCAGAAGTCAATCTCTGAAATAAAATCCAACGGAATAACCATACCACTGAACCAGCGCGAGAAGTTCTTGCGCAATAAAGCAGTAGTAACGCAAAATGAATTAAATAATTTTCTAAACGAAACAAAAAACTTCATCGCTCAACTCTTTCAACTATTAGATTTACTAAATAAAGAAAGGGGGTTCAGCAAAAATAAAGAATGGGATCGTCGCCTTCAAAACATCAATCAAAATCTGCCAACGATGTTCGAATTAAATACGACATTAAAATCTTTGGCAGAATTATATCGTCGTAAAAAGTTGAGTGCAAAAAAATTAGATGTAAAAATCAAAAAACTCAGTAAGTTGTCGGCCTCAATTATCAAGGTTTAAATCGGCGATCCTACACAAAGCGTCGAGAGCAGACGGCAACTCGGTAACCCCCGCATCATCACTAAAATGACCCATGCCATGTTCGACAAACGTTTGAGCGCCCAAATTCTTTTCAAATAACTCTCTCTCTCTCTTCCAAGTCTACATCGGGGTTGTTATCAGAAAAAATGGCAACGATTTTATTAGTTTGTGCTTTAATTTTTTCAAAATCTATCGGCGTCTGGAGCCAAGGTTTCGCAATTTCCCGCTCTTCATTAGTAGCGAGATGTAATAATCTGAAAAATCCTGCGACACAAACCACTCCACCGACTGGTTTCTGAGCTTTTGCGATATAACGCAATATCACCTGACATCCGATACTGTGGCCAACAAAATAAGTATCTCCATCAGGGTCACCAACCGCATGCGAAAGATAGTAAACTCAATCAACAATAGTAGGAATTTCCGGGTGAGGCATAGACAAAACACTTACAGCACAACCTCTTTTTTGAAGTTCCCGTTGCAACCAAGGAAACCAACAATTACTTGGCGAACCATCCCAACCATGAACGATAAATACACGCTTTTTCATAAAATAAATTTTTTGCTGCGGGGCCTGGATTCGAACCAGAATTTTCGCTTTCAGAGAGCGACGTGCTACCCTTACACCACCCCGCAATATTAATATTTTCTAAATTCAATGAGCTCCTTTAACCGATACACGTCTTCTTTCCGAGAAACTTGCACCTTCGAACCACTCACGTTGACATGAAACCCGAGCCGTCTAAGCAATAAGGGCACGATACGCAACAATGACGCATTCTGATTAGCAAAGAAAAGCTTATACGTGCTTGTTGGCTTGTGCACCGAAAACGAACCTTCGGCTTCATACAACCCACGAAGATATCTTACTATATACTGCTGAGAAGAAGAAATCCAGCGAGGCAACGAAATATCTTTATGTAATCTCGGAGAGATTGGTATGCCGAGCCGGAACGCAATATATTTCTCATAAATACGAATCCTGATGCATGTTTTTTGCTTATTCGAAAAAGTAATTTTCGGATTTTTGCCAAAAATAGAAGCAACAAGTTTACGATAACGCTCTACGAATCCGGGATTATTCGCATTCGAAAAAATAGAAAGCTCTTCGGTCCTTGGATAAACCCAAATATGACCATCGCCCAATACAACACCAATCAGCTCAGCGAGGTCGCCGTCTTTTTTGAGCGGAAGATATTCATTTTTTATAAGTCCGTCGCGCTTCATTTGCTGCCTCCAATGATAAAAATTATCCAATTTTTTACGTCGCATCGTCTCGGAAATTTTTAGAACAGAAGCATTCGTTGCCTTCGTTTGGCCTTTGTTCCAACTTTTATGCATGAAGTAAATATAACAGAAAAACAAATTTTTTCCTACCACTAGATGACCCGGCAATTAGACGATCTGGCAATCGTATCATTATCGTACAAAAAAAAGACGCAATCAGCAAACAAATAGACTTGGCTCAACGGATAAGCTTTTGATCAATTTTTCTTGAATTTTAGGCGAGACGAAGTTAAAAATTTGAGACATATACAAGCGTACCTGCCTGCCGGCAGGCAGGTCTGTCGAAAATTTTTAACAATGTCGTAGCCAAAATTCATGGCATCAGAGGCAAAATGTTATTCGGGGAGCCGAGTCTAATGAGCAAGGGCTGACGCGATCGCGTCAGCCCAAAAAAAATTTACTGTCCATAGTAACCTTCGGCAGAAAGCGATCTCCGGCCAGTAAACCAACCCCTAAATTCCCCCCAACACTTCTTACAAAGATACCGTACATGAAGGTCGAACTTCACAAATTGATGTGCGGGGATCTCTTCTTCGCATCCGCACTTTTCACACCGTTGCTTCTCCACGGGACACCTCCACAAAAATAAAGAGAGGTGATACACTGAACACAATCGTAATTCAAGTATACATTATATAAAATAATATGAAAAAAGTCAATAGCACCGTAATAATATGCGCAATAGGAATACTATTGCTGGGAGCAATATTTATGTTATCAAAGAATAACTCCCCACAAACAAGCGTCCCATGCCTAGTGCAGGGCCTACCCTTTACCATCCACATTCACCCTGAACTCACGGTGGAAATCGACGGCAAGCCACAAACTGTGCCAAGAGATATTGGCATCGGCGGTGTATGCGAACGCGCACTACATACCCACGACGGAAGCGGACAAATCCACATCGAATCCCAAATACAGCGCGATTATACGCTTGGTGACTTTTTTACCGTATGGGGAGAAAAAATCGAAAAGCAAAACTATACACTAACAATGTTGGTAGACGAAAAACCCTCCACCGAGTTCGGTAAACTCGTACTCAAGGACAATCAAAAAATTAAATTAATTTATAAAAGTAATAAAGAGTAATCGCGCCATGCCTACCGGCAGGCAGGAATAATGCGAATAAATAAAAATACTATATTCGCATGATTAAATTATAAATTCGCATTATTCGTGAATATTATATGCACAAAAATTACCAACCCAAAAAATTAACCATAGAAAAGGACCTCGACGGCCTCACATTAAAAATGATTAAAGAACATTTCAAACTCTACGAGGGATACGTAAAAAAATCAAATGAAGTACAACAAAAAATCGAGAGCGCCGACAAATCTGAGGCAAACGGCGTCTACAGTTTTATCGGCGAGCTCAAGCGCCAAGAAACGTTTGCCGTGAACGGCATGAAGTTGCACGAAGTGTATTTTGGCCAGCTGAGTGGCGATGGCATTCCAAAAGGAGAAATAGTAACAATGATCGAGCGCGACTTCGGTTCCATGGACGCGTGGAAGCTCGACATGGTCGCAACCGGCCTCTCTGCACGCGGCTGGGCAATTCTCTGCTACGACTATCGCGACAACAAACTCCATAACTATGGAAGCGACGGCCACAACGTGGGCGCGGTGTGGGCAGCGATTCCTTTAATCGCCCTCGACGTCTACGAACACGCCTACTTCATCGACTACGGCGTCAACCGCAAAGACTATATCAACTCATTCTTCAAAAACCTGAACTGGGATTTCGTGAATGAGATCGTGAAGAAATTCGGGATGTAATCCTTAAAGCTCTGACTGCTAGCGTACGCTGGGATGACAAATTATTGTCATTCCTGCGAAAGCCCGCCCGAACGACTGGGATCATCCAGTCGGGCAGGCAGGAATCCAGTACTTTTTGGTTTTTTGCCCTCAAATTGCGTAGTAACAAGTTGCAATTTCCCATCGACAATTTTTGTCTCCAAAATTTTCATCCGAATTTTTCCTGAGGCAGGCAAAATTCGTCCTGAGCTGGTCGACCGCGTGTCGCCAATAGCTTTAGCGGTGGCGCAAGGACTACCTTTGCGCTCCACAAACGTATACACCCCCGGATCTGGGTTCAACGCCCGCACCTTACGATCAATCATCACTGGATCGTCCTTCTCTAAGTCCACAAATCCATCCTCAGTTTCGAATTTTTTCGTAAACGTAGCCGCGGCATGGTCTTGTTCTTGCGGCACAATTTTTCCGACAATAAATTTCGGTAACATCTCCACGAGTAAATCTGCACTAAGGACGGCAAGCTTATTCAGTAATAATGTGTAGGTCTCCCTAGTTTCTAGTCCCTGATTTCTGATGCCTAATATTGAACCATGATCCACGTACCTATCCATTAAATATAAAGTCACGCCCGTTTCAGTTTCGCCGGAAAGAATCACCGATTGAATAGGTGTTGCTCCGCGATATTGCGGTAGTCGCGACGGGTGCACGCCGATCGTCCCAAGCCGCGGCAAATCTAAAATAGATTGAGGAATAATTTTTGCATACGCTGCCACCAAAAAAAAGTCCCATGGTTGATCAACCAATATTTGGAAGTCCGACTTCCAAATATTGGATTCACCATCAAAACGCAACGAATTTGGCTGGAATACTGTAATACCGTTACGCTCGGCGATAACCTTCGTATGTGGGGGGGTAATAATCTTTTTGCGCCCAACGGGTTTATCAGGGTTACAAACCAAAAGCGCAGGCGGCATACCTACCTTTATTAGTCGCTCCAATATAATTGCGGCGAACTCCGGCGAGCCAAAGAAAGCATATTTCATAAATTTCGATATTAATTATTAGAAACTTCGTGTAATTCCTCTGCCTTATCAATAAATAATTTCCCATCCAAATGGTCCACCTCGTGCTGAAACATACGCGCCAAGAGCCCCCATGCTTTAATTTTAATTTTTTTACCATTACGGTCGTAACCCTCTAATATCAAACGTTCTGCACGCGATGTTGCGCCATATTTCCCCGGCACACTCAAACAACCCTCATCTTCGGTAACAGACTCCGAAGATAGTTGTTTCAGTTGAGGGTTAAAAACAGCATAAAACTTATTTTCTACTTGGCCAACAAATACGCGCACCTGGAGACCAATCTGGTTTGCGGAAAGCCCAATACCCTTCGCCTCCTTCATAGCGCGACGCATAGTAGTAATAAGTTGCGAAATCTCTTTACGTGAATGCGCAACAAAATCAAACGGTCGAATTTTCTTCCGCAAAAACTCCTCATCTACTTTTTTTGCGATAGTAACTATATTCATATAAATAATAGAACCGGAGTATATTCAGCGCCGACCCAGTTTCGTAGAGCACATCCCGCAGGACCTGCCTGTCATTATTATATTTTAATAGAGGCAGGGCCGAGGGAGAAGAAAATTTTGTCAAAACAAAATTATTCTGGTGCTCATAGAAATTGGGTCGACACTGGATGAACACGACTTATCTACTGAATCATAAAAACTGTGGGGGCACCACGCTGCGTTTACCAAATAACACCTTCATAAAATACGCCCCCTTATTGCGAATATCTTTCCTCTCCGCAACACTCTTCGCGAGTTTTAATATCATATCTTTTCCATGCTGTTTCGTCAATTTCATATATAACGCCTTGTGACTAAAATCGCCAAGCAATTGAGCGACCTCTAAGCCGATCAACTGATGTTCACGATACGCCTTAGACGTTACCTTACGCTCTGCTATAACAGCAAAATAATTCTTTGAATCGTCAATAAGGTTGCGCATAACTTCATCATATCATACATACGCACACTCAAATTAGCGTTTCTCTAAGACCTACGATAAACTAGAATAATCATTATGAAAAAAATAAGGCACGCATTACACACCATTGCCGACCATATATTAACGACCCCCAAACAATGCTTTGCGGCCTCAGTGGTTATATTGCTCATTGCATTTGGGAGTATCGGTTATATCGGATACGCCTGGGGGACAGCAAACCCAGAAACAGTAGTAATAAAAGGAGTGACGAATATCGAAAACGAATCGGGCATTACTGCAAATTTTAGTACATTTTGGCAAGCGTGGAAATTAATTAAACAAGAATATCTTAAAGGTGAGGCAGTCAAGGAGAAAGAATTAATGTATGGAGCAATCGATGGCATAGTACGTTCGTTGGGAGACCCCAACACCAACTTCTTCCCACCAGCAGAAGCGAAACAATTCGAAGAAACAGTAAAGGGGAGTTTCGGTGGCATTGGTGCAGAAATTGGCATAAAAGAAAACCAACTTATTATTATCGCCCCACTCAAAGATTCACCAGCCGAACGCGCAGGAATTCGTAGCGGCGATAAAATATTTAAAATCGATGATCACGACACCGCGAATATAAAAATACCCGAAGCAGTGGGTTATATTCGTGGGGTCATAGGAACAAAGGTAAAGCTATTAATCCTACACGAACACAGCGAAAAGCCAGAAGAAATCACCATCACGAGGGAAACAATTAAAATTCCAACCCTAGACTACAAAGTACTAGACGGACACATTGGCTACATCCAACTCAAAGGTTTTAACCAAAATGCCGAAAGTTTATTTAGTGTAGCAGTACAAGAATTACATAATAAAAAGATAGGGGGGCTGATCCTTGATTTGCGCGATAACCCAGGTGGCTACCTCGAGATTGCAGTAAATCTTGCGGGCTGGTTCCTACCAAAAGGAGACGTGGTAGCAATACAAGAATTTCGTGGTGGCACACGCAACGAATTTCGTGCGTATGGGCCAAACACATTCGGAAATATTCCGGTTGTGGTATTAATAAACCAAGGCTCCGCATCGGCTTCAGAAATTCTTGCGGGCGCACTGCACGACAATCGAAACGCAAAACTTGTTGGTATCAAAACATTCGGCAAAGGCACGGTGCAAGAACTAAAACCGCTGCGCGATGGCTCAACGATTAAACTCACGATAGCCCACTGGCTTACCCCCAAAGGTACGCTCATCGATAAAAATGGTATTAACCCAGACTACGAAGTAAAAATAGAAGAAAAAGATATTAAAGCGAAGAAAGATCCGCAACTAGAAAAAGCATTATTGATCATCAAAAAAGAAATAGGGGCAGTGGCAACACAGTAACATTACAAGGCTACGAAATACGAATTATGGAAGTCATCTTATTAAAAGACGTACGCGGCATTGGCCGACGCATGGAACGAAAAACAGTCAGCGACGGCTATGCACGTAATTTTTTGATCGCAAAAAAAATTGCCATAGAGGCAACGCCAGGTGCAATCGCGGATCAAAAACGTTGGGATACGCAAAACAAAGAAAGACAATTGCGACAAGAAGAACTAAAGAAAAAATTAAAAAACGAAATATTCGAATTCCGCATTAAGTTGGGCAAAGCAGGAGAAATATTCGGAGGGGTAAATCAAGAAAATATTCAAAAACTCTTAACGGAGAGGGGATACAGGAACGTTCAAGTAACATTAAAAAAAGCAATAAGGCAGCTTGGAGCGCACGAAGTGGGGCTAATTATTGACAGCGGAGTAAAAACAACAATACACGTTACTATTATACCCGAGGAACAATAGAAACTATAGTCGCCCTACGAAGAGCGTGGTCAAAACGCGTCTTTGTTGTGGTTGTAAAACAAATAATGCCCGAAACTCCGGCATATAACGTATCGTCAGCACCTTTACGCACATTGATACCATGGAGATATCTCGAACCGCGCTGACGAATAATAATTTCGCCCACAGATACGAATTGGCCATTATTCTTTTTAACACCAAGACGTTTTGAAGCTGAATCTCGGCCGTTTTTTGTTGAACCGACGGATTTAGTAGATGCCATAGTATTTGACTACAAGATACAAACATTATAAGCTGGTCTAAGCGATGTTGTCAATGGAT
>CAYJQG010000016.1:0-21422 GCA_964372325.1 uncultured Candidatus Saccharibacteria bacterium | reverse complement strand
GAATTATCACCAAAATTATTATGAGCGCAATGCTCAGCAATCGTATTGCCAAGTTATTATTAACCCGAAACTCGAGCATGTCCAAAAAGAGTTTGGGGCGTTACTGCGTCGCCAATAAGAATGATACCAATAATTGGTATTTTTTTAATACATAGTATGACTGAAGAAGAATTTAAGAAAAAATTAACTCCTGAACAATATGTGGTGCTCCGGGAAAAAGGTACCGAGGCCCCGTTTACTGGTAAGCTGTTGCATGAAAAAAAGTCGGGAATGTATTCTTGTGTTGCGTGCGGCAGCCAATTATTTTCATCCGATGCAAAATTTGATTCGGGTACTGGTTGGCCGAGCTTTGACCAGGCAATTCCTGGTGCGGTGCGTGTTGTTCCAGATACTACACACGGTATGCAACGTAACGAAATTGTTTGTGCGCGTTGTGGTTCGCACTTGGGGCATGTGTTCGACGATGGACCAACCCCAACTGGTAAGCGGTATTGTTTGAACTCTGTTTGTCTTAATCTAGAAGAGAAGGGATAAAAAACCCACACGTTATGTGCGGGGTATTGTATAGTTTAGTTCGATTTCGTTACAACGATTTTTGAGCAGCTCTGCAATTTTTGCATCAGTTATTTCGGCGATGGGTATAATATAGGTTCGTGTTTCTTCGACATATTTTTTTTGCCAGTCCAGAGTCATTGTTTCTGCATCGCGTAAATTATCGATGCGGTCGGCTAGCTTGATACGACGAACCCATTTTTCGGCTTTTGCTATTGCATCGAAATATATCAAGAGACCCTTCTTCTCTTTTCGGATAATTCTCCCCGTTTGTGGGTTAGTTATGAGGCTGCATTTCGATAGTGTGAGCACAGCATTTTCGATTTCTTGCCAGAAGATTTTTGCGATAAGGCCTTCGGGGATCCACGTATCTTCGATGACGTCATGCAGCAGTGCCACCACCACTCCTAATGCCCTGAGATATGAGGGTTCGGTTGTTGGCTGATATGCCAAGAATGTGAGTGCAACGTTTTTACAGTGCTCGAAGTATCGGACGCCATTTTTTCTGTGTTGCCGACTATGTGCCTGTTTCGCGATCCAATATGCAAAATTGATGCGTCTACGATCTTCTTCGTGAAGTCCCACGCTAACTTTTTCGAGAAAGGTATTCTTCTGTGTCTCTGGTCCCGCGGTATTCATTCGCTACTCCTTTACTTCGAAGGTGTTACAAAAACGTTCGGCAACGTCAAAGATTTTTTCTTTATCTACTAGTCCGTTTATGAGGTGTTCGGGGAAAATACTCGCTCCGTTATATGCACCCAAGAGTGCCCCGACCATTGAACCGTTGGTGTCGGTGTCGCCGCCAGCAGAGACGGTATCGTAGAGTGTTTCGATACTTGTTGGGTTACGGAAGAACATTGCGTAGGTAAACCCTAATGAATCTACAACGTCGAAACTCCCACCGTTGAAATGTGCACAGATTTCTTTGACACTCAGCTGTTTGATCTTATTATTGTCAGTCCATGCGCCAATTTCCTCTAGTCGCTTTGAAATTTCTCTTTGAGTCTCACTTCCGTTTGCTTCCTCCGTATTTTTAGCTACGATCGTAGAAAATGCTAAAAGCATAAGATGTTTCTTCGTCGAATTTATATTCTTGAACAGCGCGTCTTTTACACATACGCGTATGGTGTACGAATGTACTCTCCCACTTACGCATGCAACATTCGTCAAATGTGTCATTTCAGCAAGTTCTTTTTCTGCGAACACGTATTTCTTTAAGAGGCCAATGTCTTTAGGGAGTGTCGCCCTCCATGCTCCGAGAGGCGCAATTTTCATTGGGATTCCGTTTCCGCGTCCGCGATTCTTTTTCGTAGTTTTTCCAGACTCGCTCCAATGCACACCATTTGCAAGACGTTTCACTGCTTCGCGTGTTGAGCCGCCCCAGCCGTGTGTATTTTCTTTCCACGCCTCGACATGTCTGCGTGCCATATCGTTCATGTCAAATTCTTTACACGCGATGAGCGACTCTGCAACGATGAGTGAAAGTTGCGTGTCGTCGGTTGTGGTCCCCGCTGGTTTACCCGCATACCATTTGTGGTCATCGCCCGGTTTAACCATCGTCGTTATTCGGCTATGACGTGCTTGAATTTCGTCTCCAGTTAGCGTTTCAACCGGCATTCCTAGCGCATCGCCAATCGCGATTCCCAAAAACATTCCTGTGATTTTGTCTCGTGTTACCATCGTACGTATTCTACTTTCAATGACCCTTGCTATATACTACCTTATTTTTCTTTTTTGTACAAGAAAAAAACGGGTAACCCCTCACACTATCCAATAATAACTTAGTAATATTAAGTATGCTCTCGGCTCATGACTTTAAGGGAGACTGGGAACCCACTTCCAATATAGCTCCGCCCGCGATATCGACCAATTGTTTGCAATGCAAGAAGCGACGACGAAAGTGTATCCACTGGATACTCTAAGGAGGAGCGACGAAGCAGTGCAAACAATTGGTCATATCCCGGAGGGTTGCAGTAATTTGTTCGTCTCGCTGCGTTGCAGCTCAGTCATGGTAGCTACCGCTACAACTCCTTCGCTGCGCCTTGCGATACGAACAAATTACTTGCAACGCGGGCTGGAGATATATTGGACGTGGGTTCCGAAGCCAAGTGTGCAGCCCGCTTATAATTATATTGAAGCGGGCGAAGCGGTCTCCCGAAAAGTCATGAGCCGAGAGCATACATGGTGTGAGGGGTTACGAAAACGGGCCTTAGAGGGGCCCGTATTAGTTATTGAAATTATTTTTCGTTCATTACATCCGTCGTCGTTTTCAGGATCGCACCAGCTTGTTCCATTTCGTTTAGCGCATCAGCCCCGTCGTTTGGCTTCATATTTACTGCACGACAAGCGTCGATGAGGAGAGTTACTTTGAAGCCCTTCTTCAGTGCGTCGAGTACCGTTGCTTTGACACAATAATCAGTTGCAAGTCCGCCGATATACAAATGGGTAATTTTCTCCGCGTTCAGTATTTCTTCCAATGTGCGACCGTCGCTTGTTACTCCGTCAAATGCCGAGAAAGCATCTTCGTCTTTTTTTTGGCCCTTGACGAGAATGGTCATATGCCGAAGGTCGAAATCGGGGTGGAATTCAGCTCCCCGAGTTCCTTCTACGCAGTGCACCGGAAATTTTTGGAAATGATTTGTTTCTTGCGGATGTCGATCGGTTGATGCAAATAACATTCCCCCACACAACCAAATATAGGTTCCAAATTTATTGAGCGGCACAATTACTTTGTCGCCATCAGGAACTGCCAGCGCTCCACCCGGGCAAAAATCATTATCAATATCAACACCGATCATCGCATAGCGTTTCATTCTTACCTCATTATTAGTGTACTATTGACACTATATCATAGTGTTTGCTAGAGTGTCAATAGGTCGCAGAGTTGCGTATAATGTATATATGGACAATGTCGTTCCGAAAACATATTCATTTTTTTATCGTGCACATGAAGAAAAAAGTCTTTTTTGGCAGCAGCAGATTGTTTCGTACCTTGGCGAGCACTACCCTTATGTGCGTTTGACCGAAGACCACCCCGATGTACTTTTGGTTCTTGGGGGCGATGGGACTATTCTTGAAGTTGCACGTACGCACGTACACCGTGGCGATGCCCTGATTTTTGGGCTAAACCTTGGCCATGTTGGTTTTTTGGCATCGGTACGAGACCCTAAAGATTTTATGGTTTCTCTCGACCAACTATTTACTGGGAATTATATCGTGACCCACCGCATGTTGCTTTCTGGTTCTTTAATGCGTGGTGGTGAAGCGATACATACCGTGCTTGCGTTTAATGAATTGAGCATTCAAAGCCTCTTGGGCGTTGTTTCGCTTGAAGTCGCTGTCGAGCAATTCATTTTTCAGCGGATCCGCGGCACTGGCGTGTTGGTTGCAACTGCTTCGGGGTCTACCGCATATAATCTTTCAGCACATGGCCCAATTGTTACCCCGGATCTTCACTGTATGATTCTTACCGAACTTTTGGATCATAATATCCCGACTCCTAGCGTGGTACTTAACCCCCATGTACGTATCACTATCCGCGTGGTGGATTTTCGTAGTCATGGGGTTTTGCGTATTGCGGCAACTAATGAATTAGTCGATGTTACTTTCGCTGCAGACGGCGCTGTGGTATCTCCCCTACTTGTTGGCGATGAACTTGTTATTACTCGTTCGCTAAAGACTGTTCGTTTTGCGGAGATCGAGCCTCAATATTTTCTTCAGAGCTTACAAGACAAATTTGCGTTTCGATAGTTGCAATGTTTAAATAAAGATATATAGGTTTACTCCGAACTACGAAATTTTGGCTCCAAAACTTATTTAGCATGAATTCCGTAGCTTGGAGTTTAAAGGTCGTTTTTTATTATGTATGTCTAATATGTTGAAATATTTTTTAGCCACTATTAGTATTCTTGCGACTCTCAGTACTTCGTTTGTATTTGCACAGACTGATGTTGCTCCTACCGCGCCTGTACCAGCATCTGTCCCGGCACCTACCGCTGTTTCACCAGCACCCGTACCCACGAACTTAGGAGCTCCAGATGAGGTTGCTGCGATTAATAAAAACACCGAAGAGCAAGTGCGTGCATTAAATAAGGAGCTTGAGGACAAGATTAAAGCTTTGCGCGAAGAGTATCGCCCACGCATTGCGGCGTTACGTCAGTCTGCTAAAGATCGTATAAAAATAATAAAGGCAGCGCTTCGTACTGAGAAAGCTAACGAAACTCGAAAGGCTAACGGGGTTCGCAAAGAGGAGCGTAAGGATCTAAAAGCAAAGACTCAAGAGGTTCGTCGTGAGGCTCAGGATAAGGTTAAAGATCTACGCGCTAAGCCATTAACACCGCCGGTAGCACCGGCTCCCGCACAACCTGCACGATAGTTTTTTGAAAAATATTTTTCACCCCGCCAACGGCGGGGTGAGATGTTTTAATGCAGGATTTCTGGAGGGCCATTTTGATTATCGATTTTTAAGATTCCCCCAGTGTCGATATGATGCGCGTAATTATGTGCGATTTTTTTTAATACGACTTGATTTGCGATTAGAATTATCGTTGTTGGTTTGGATGTTGCATCGAAGTATTGCATGACTGTGCCGTTGAACAAAAGGTGTGCTACGATATTGCAGTCATCTTTTAGCCATGACCCCTCGCATGGATTATCGAGATGGAATTCTTTTGTTATCGCTAATCCGGTAGCAAGGGATGCGTCATCATTTGCGGCAAATACCAATGTGTCTTCTCTTTTCGGTTTATGTCGTTTGAGTATTTCAAGAATTTTTGCAATTTCTATCTTTCCTTGCTCGCTTACCCTTCCTGCGTCTGTCCGCCAATGTGCGCGTCGTATAAGCAATAATGTTTGGTTCACTGTTCCCCCAAGCCCAAGAACCAATTATCACTATAGCATTATAAGTATATCAACATCAAATCTTAGTTACCAAATCCTCAATAATATTCATTTAATGCTTTGGATTTGATATTTTCTTTGTTTTATGGCTATGCCCCATCGTTCGCGAATATTATACGCCGTAGTAAAACAATGCGATAAACATTAAGACGAGAATTATTTCTTTCATGCGATTCTTAGTTAGTATAAGTATCCCCAGGTTTGTAATTTGTCACTATCCGTGGTCCATTTTGCGCCAATGTCGGTGCGATAGAACATATTTTGTACCATGATATTTTTGATACGTGTATAACTTTGCGCTTGTGCTTCGGCTACAGTGGAGCCCGACCCTGTGACCACAAGGAGACATCCCGACTCCCCTGCGATACGCCATACACCCTCTTCAATTTTTATATCCTCAATGTGTATTCCTTCAAGATTTTCTTGGCGTTTAAAAAGTATAGGAAGATCACGATACATCTCGATTGTTTCTTTGTCTTTTGATTTACTGAAGTATGTTGGGACCATAATACGCACGCCTACCTGGAAACCTCTTTTCGTTTTTATTTCCATATCTTCGCCGCGGGCAAGCTTATATAGCCACTCACCC
The DNA here is from genome assembly GCA_964372325.1 of uncultured Candidatus Saccharibacteria bacterium. Classification (GTDB taxonomy): domain Bacteria; phylum Patescibacteriota; class Minisyncoccia; order UBA6257; family JAUSGH01; genus CAYJQG01. Next base: position 15,382 of record CAYJQG010000016.1, on the reverse strand, counting down.
ATTGGTGTTAATATGCCCTCCTGTTGAATCTGTATGGTTGGGTAGCCGAATCTGCTAGTAAACTCTAGTGGATAGATGCCCTTGCCATTTGCAATGCAATTGATGTCGATATAGCCGATGTACCCTGCATCTGCGAGTGCTTCACGCATTTTTTCTAGCGTTGCACGGAATAGTGTATTGGGTTTACTCCAAAACATTAATGTTCCCATCTCTCCGCTGAATGGCCCGAGATCTCCAGGGAATATTTTTTTGTGTTCGAAATTGATATTAATTGGTAATATAAAATTTTCCCCATTGAAAAATGCTCCTACCGCAACTTCAACTCCAGAGACAAATTTTTGTAATTGAAATACTGGAGCCTTTTTTTGCCACACATGTTTGTTCTGTTCGAGAAGTTCGAGTAAGTCTTTCCCATCTTCTTCTTGTCCCAAAAATGATAACCCTTTTCCACTCGACGGAACATTACCGCTGGGTTTAAATGCATATCTATCCGGCGTTGCTTTAATGAATGCAATCGCCTCATCATAATTTGAAAATTGCCATTGAGGAAGTACGTTAATCCCATACTTCTTCATTTCCATTTGACCGAACTCACGGTCCATTTCTAGTTTGTCGGTATACACACTTCCGCCTACGACAAATTTACCGTTACGTCTTAATTTCTCTGCTATGTCGCCGAATTCAACATCGTCAAAAATAATGATGTCGGCCCAATCCTTGTGCGTTTCCCAATTTTCTACTTTTTCGATGAATCCGTTGTAGACATCAACGTCGTTCTTCGCTTTGATGTATGCCTTTACTTCGTGGCCCTCTTTTTTGATAGTCCATGCCAAGTCCCCGCTTAAGCTCTCGAGACTCACGAAAAGAAATTTATATTTTGGTACTGTAGGTTCTGAATTGCTCATATATTTTTTTTATTTATGTTTCGTACTTTCAATCATGAAGTATTTTCCCAATAACGCAATAGTTTTTTGTTTATAAGCTTGTCGATGTCGTTACTCAAACGATTTTACTAAACAAGTTGACGATCGTCAACTTGTTTAGTAACTTGTTTAGAGGGCATCTATATATGGAAAATAAATTTAATTATTCTGAGCTTAAATTATTAGTACTTAGTATTTTGAAAGAGGGTTTGTTTACTGCGGCAGATTTGGGAGATGAAATATTTGCGCGTGGCGCAACCTCAAAGGGCGGTCTTTCGTTATATGCATCTGATAAATTGCATCGCAATGCCACGTTGAGGCGTAAGCGTGGTATTCCGGTTGTTGATAAGGCGATTGCAAAACAGCGCGTATACAGTTTGCTGTTCCGTTTAAAGCAGCAAGGCCTGGTTCAACAGAGCGCACAAAGACGTAGTGGTAAACTGCAAATTACTGAGAATGGGTTATGGGTATTGAGGCGTCTTTTGCGCGCAGAGCAGGATGGGAAGACCATTCCGCGTTTTGAAGGTGTTGGCAAAAGAATTAAGGCGAAATCGGATATTATAGTAATTTTTGATATACCAGAAGAAGAGAAACATAAACGTGTTTGGTTGCGCGAGACATTATTAAGTTTAGGGTATACATTGCTGCAACGCAGTGTTTGGATTGGGCGTAATGTTTTACCAGAAGAATTTATTTTACGATTGCGTAGTCTTGGTATTGTTGACTACGTTAAGATTTTTAGCGTGTATCGTGAGGGTAGTATTTACGATTAGTGTTTTGGGCGGGCGTGATTATTGATTATCGGCGATGGTTTTACTAAACAAGTTGACGATCGTCAACTTGTTTAGTAAAACACATAAAAAAACGAATTTGACGATTTTCTAATTTTTTTTGTTACTATGCTGTTAGCCCTTCTTTCCTGCTCGGGGGTTGCCATGGAAGGCAGTGGAACGTTGTTTGTTGTCTTGGGGTATGGGGCGGTTGCGGCACTTACGGTATTTTTGCTTGTAAGAATTATGTCGTTGCTTAAGGATGGTCTACGTGGGTTTGGGCTTTGGAGCCACACCGCTCTTCCGGTTGCGCCTCTTCTGGCCGACGATCGTCTTCGTGCCAGCTTCCCATCTAGGGCTTAGGCATTCGGATGTTCGGGACACCACCACCGTGCATTAGACTTGGCTCCCGTTATCACATTTCATTTTCATTTGAGCTGCTTAGCAGCTCTTTTTTATTGCCGCATTGATAAATGCAAGAAACAAGGGATGTGGTTTTAGTGGGTGCGATTGAAATTCGGGGTGAAATTGCGTACCAATAAAAAATGGATGCATGGTAGTTGGTAGTTCACAAATTTCCATTAATGTTTTGTTTGGTGATTTTCCCGAAAAGTACAATCCATATTTTTCAATCTTTGCAATGTATACGGGATTTACTTCGTAACGATGTCGGTGGCGTTCTTTTATGCGTTGTTTCTGATACGCTTCGGCGGCGATTGTTTGTTTTTGTAATACTGCAGGGTATGTTCCAAGGCGCATTGTTGCCCCGTAATGTTTTGCGGCGACATTCTTTTTTTGTTCGGGTAGTATATCAATTACTGGGTGCGGTGTTTTGGTGTCTACTTCGGTTGTATGTGCGTTGTCGAGATGTGCTACGTTTCTTGCGAACTCGATTACTGCGAGTTGCATTCCGTAACAAAGTCCAAAGTATGGGATGTTGTGTGTTCTGCAGTGGCGGATTGCGTTAATTTTTCCTTCTACGCCGCGTGCACCGAAGCCGCCAGGGACAATAATGCCATGATACGCGTTGAGTGTGTCAAGATTTTTTTCTGAACGTTCGAGCTCTTCGGAGTTGATCCACTCAATAATTGGCTTACGATGCGTTGCATAGCTCGCGTGTTTTATCGCTTCAATGACTGAAATATATGAATCGGCGAGAACAAAATTTCCTGTTCCAAAATATTTTCCCACCACGCCGATTTTTATTGGTGTGTTTGAGTTGTGTATTTTTTTGATAAAGTTTCTCCAATCATTAAATTTTTTCTTTCGTGGTTTTAGGTCGAGTTTTTTGAGTAGTTTGTCGCTTAAGTTGTCGCGTTCGAAATTTATGGGAATTTTATAAATACTTTCGACGTCTGGTGCAGAAATAACGTCGGTGGGCCGGACGTTACAATTGAACCCAATTTTTTCTTTTCGTTTTTCATCGAGTGGCATTGATGCGCGAGCCAAAATGATGTCGGGCTGTACGCCTGCGGTCTGGAGGCTCCGCACTGCGTACTGCGTTGGTTTAGTTTTAAGCTCGTTGTCTTTCCCTAGTAATGGAAGGTAACTTACAAGCACCAACGCCACATCTTCGGGGTGGCGTAATTTCAACATGCGTACTGCCTCAAGAAAAAGTAGGTTTTGATATTCTCCGACCGTCCCCCCAATTTCTGTGATAATAATTTCTGCCTTGTCTTTTTTTGCTGCTGCGGTAATACGATTGATAACCGTTAGTGGAATATGCGGTACTACTTCAACGCATTTGCCGCCATATTCGAGATTGCGTTCGCGCTTGATGACTTCGGCGTAAATGCTGCCCGTGGTCATGTAATTTCGTGAATCAAGGTTGCGGTTGAGGAACCTTTCGTAATTGCCCATATCTTGGTCGCATTCCATGCCGTCTTTCAGTACAAACACCTCACCGTGTTCGGTTGGGTTCATGGTACCTGCGTCGACGTTTACGTAGGGATCGATTTTTGCCGCGGTTACTTGGAAGCCGCGTGCTTGAAGTATTTTGCCGATTGAGGAGCTCGCGATACCTTTACCGACTCCGGACATGACACCACCAGCCACAAAAATATATTTTAAAGGTTGATTTTTCATATTGTGTTTTAAATTCGGCTGCGCCTTTGTCGCTTTTCGTCGGAGTACCGCAATGGGTACACCTCCTTAAAGCTCCTCGGCTCGCTCGAATTTAAAACACAATATGAAAAATTATTTTTTGGCATTAATTTTTTTCATTTATTATTATTTTTGTTAGTGGGCACTCATCGTGTTTGTGTTTCCGTGCGATGCAGTACTTCCTTCCATAATTAATCAATCGATAAGTAAAATCAAACCATTCTTTTTTGGGGATTGCCGCCATGAGGTCTCGCTCAATTTTTACTGGGTCTTTATGGAAACTAAGCCCAAGAACTTGAGCGAGTCTTTTGATGTGCGTGTCTACCGCGATGCCTTCTACGACGCCGTAAGCATTGCTCAACACGACGTTTGCGGTTTTGCGTGCTACCCCGGGGATTGTAAGCATTTCGGCCATTGTTTTGGGTAATTGCCCCCCAAATTTTTCATGTACCATTTTTGCGGCTGCGAGAATATTTTTTGTTTTGTTGCGGTAGAAGCCTGTTTGGTAGATATCTTTTTCAAATTGTTTGGGGTCGGCCTTAAGGTAGTCGTCAAGTGTTTTGTATTTTTCGAATAATTTTAGAGTTACTTCATTTACCTTTTTGTCGGTGCATTGGGCTGAAAGTTGTACTGCAACCATGAGTTCCCAGGTATTGTTGAATTTTAGTGCAATTGTCGCGTGAGGAAATAACTTTTTGAGTTCCGCAATAATTTTTGTTGCACGTTTTTTTCGTTGTTCAAGCTCCATGGTTATATTGTAATATGGGTCTTGCGTTTGGTCGAGGAGATTTTACAATGCAACCCTTAACATACTTGTTGTTTCGCATAACTCGAACCATTTATGCTCTCGGCTCATGACTTTAGGGGAGTCCTATCTGCCCCCCTACGGCGGGTAAACCGGCAGGCAGGCTACCTTGCGAGGGATATGTTTCCCGAACGGATATCATACTCACAAAAACAGAATAGTTTTGTTTCGACAAAACTTTCTTCTACCTCGATCCCGCTCTATTAGAATATGACAATGACGGGCGGGATCAAAGGGCATGTTTTTCGAAACGATATCCGTTCGGGAAACATTCGTTATTGCACATCAAAGTCATGAGCCGAGGCGTACTATATGACTAAATTATATTATTGGACAGTGTGAGGGGTTACGGCGGGAAAACTTGCATATTATCTTGGGTTGTGATAGTGTGGTAGCTGTCATCGCTAGTGTGGCGGTGAGATTGAAAAATAGTGGAGCGAGAGGAGACTTCAATGCCCCTTGAGGAGGTAGATCTTGACCATGTTGTTGTATCAAAAAAGGCGCTGGAATCTTTAAAAGATGCATTCAGGGGTTATATCGACGAGCAAAGTGACTCTTCAGAGAACGGACCGTTTTATCGAGACTATCTTGATCCCATTGATGCGATGTTGGGCAAAAAAGTTTTGCGTTGCTCAAGCACTAACGATGATTGCTGCGGAGAGCTTGGCGCAGTGCCGGTAGAGACAGATACTTTCAAAGCGATTGCGTTGAAGGATGCACTTAAAAAGCATGTTTGTCTTCGTTGTTGGATTGCTGAGCTTGGGCTATATGTTTGCGAAGAATGTAAAAAGATTAAGAAAGATCGGGATGGGAGAGATGAGGATTCTGAAGTGTCGATGGTTTGCCCTGTTTGCGAAGCAAGGCAGTCACTCAAAGAAGTCGGAGATGAGCTCAAAGAAGCCGAAGATAAGCTCAAAGAAGCCGAAGCCGAAGCCGAAGCCGAAAAGGAAGATTGAAGTTGCGAAGAATAGTTATTTAAAGAAATCACGAATAGAGCGCAAAGCGCCCTATTTTTTTTATTGTAAGTGCCTTATTGCAAATTCTTTTGTGGCACCTATTTTTTTGTGAGGGTTGAAGATATTTTGGGGGTCGAAGATGTTTTTTATTTTTATGAATAATCCGTAGATATGTTCTCCGTACATGTCTCTGAGGTATGGGCTACGGATAAGGCCGTCGTTATGTTCTGCGGTCATTGAGCCACCGAACTCAAAGACTAATTTGTATACCTTGTCAGAAAGTTCAAAAATAATGTCGCGGTTTTTTTTGTCTAATGGGTCTATGAGTGGGATGATGTGAAAATTTCCGTCACCAACATGACCAGCGATGGTGTAAGTGAGATGATACTCACTTAATATTGTTTCGAGTTTTGGGAGAAATTTTGGTAACATTTCTGCGCGCACGATGACGTCGTCGATAAATGGTGCCGTGCGTTTATTCTTAAGGTGATGACGCAATAGGTTAAAACTTTCGCGACGCATGGTCCAATATTTTTGCATTTCTTCTTTGTTTTTCGTTATGTGGTTTTTGGTGTTGAAGTTTTTCAAACTTCGTTTTGCCGATTGTGCCTTGAGTTGTGCTTCTGCGAGGGTATTCCCAGTAAACTCCGCAAGTAATATGAGCTTCGGTACTCCGCCACGTAACAATAAGAAGAACTCTGGTAAGAAACTCCAAAAAAGTGAAAATATATTTTTTGGTTTAATAAGTTTAATGAGCGTTGGTAGGTAGCGTAACGTAATTTTTAACGTATGGTCGTCGAATGACTCAAAGCTTTCTGGTTTGTAGCAGAGTACATTCTTTACAATTTCTCCGAGTTGTCGCAGGTCATGCAGAAAAATTACTAATAACGTGCTGTGCGGTTTTGGGGTAATTAACGCAAACGTAATTTCGGTGATTATGCCTAATGTGCCCTGGGAGCCAACGAAGAGTTTTGTGAGGTCAAATTTTTTTCCGTTCCAAACATTCCATAGCGCATAACCCGCAGAGTTCTTGGTTACATTGGGGCGTGCACGAATGATTTCGGTTTTATTTGCCCCGAGTAATTCATGGACGTTTCGATATACTTCTCCTTCGAGTGTTTGCTCTGTTAATTTTTTTTCGAGTTCAGCATCGTTTAATGGTTTTATGGTGTATTCATTTCCGTCGCGAAGTACTACTTTGAGTTCTTCGACGTAGTTTGCGGTTTTCCCGTAAGTCAATGTTTTTTCTCCACCAGCGTTATTTGCGACCATTCCTCCAACAGTGCAGATTTCTCGAGATGCGGGGTACGAGGGCATTAGTGCGTTATATGCGAGTGTTTCGTGTTCGAAGTCTCGATAGAACATTCCTGGTTCTACAACCGCGGTATTGGCGTCGATGCTTTTGATGTGATTGAGATGTTTTGCTACATCGAGAATAATCGACTCCCCTAGTGGGCCACCAGTCATATCGGTGCCACCTCCGCGCGGGGTAATGTTTAGGTGTTGTTCGGGGTGTGCTACTACAAATTTTACAAGATGTTTAATGTCGTCAACGTTTTGTGGCGCTACAATAAGCTGCGGTTTTACTTCGAATAAACTTGCGTCGCGGCTATACTCTTCTCTTTTTACTTCGTCGTCGTAGATTTCGCCGCCGATGATTTCCTGGAGTTCATTTTTAAGAGACATATATAATGTATTATACACGATTTGTTTTTTGCTTTCAGTCAACTCTTTACATTATTAATGACTAGTCATTAATAATGTAAAGAGTTGGAAAATAGAGAAGGATGTAGAGAATAATTTGAAGAATTTTGTGAATGTAATTTTTTGAAAAATCCACGGTTAAGACCGTGGATGTTGGTGGCGATGTTTGCGATTTTCGAAAATGATTGCGTATGCTCGTTTCTTCATCGATTGGAAGATTGGATATGGGATATCTGCGCTGGTTACCTTTGATGAAGACTTACTCCCAAGTTTAAGTTTTCCATTATCAAATATAAATGAGACTTCATACCACGAGCCATCTCCGCACCTGCATTTAATGGTTGCCAAGCTTGCGATGTCGCCATCTCGCACGACTCTTACGACCTCGAGTTCGTCGTTATTCAACGTTCGCTCTCCTTTCTAGTGGTTCAGCAATGATATTATCTTAGCATATTAGTTTTATTTTGTCCAGCGTCGGTGTTTTATTTTATAACACTATACGCCCCTTGCGGGGCGTATATGTAGTGAGTAATAAGCCGGATTTTGTATCTCAATAATGATTTATCTGGACGATACATTGCTGTATCGTTCTAGCGGTTCTCCCCAACTTTCGTCGGAGCACGACCTTGCATCGAAGTAAGGATTTAGCCGTTGCATTTCAGCTTTTTATCTCTATAGCTGAACTGAGCCAACGAGCTTGAGATTGGGCTCCCCTTAACCTTGCGGTTAAGAGCGTTTCTGTTCGCACCTCTTCATTGCTGACGGTAGGTGTTACCTACTACTCTTTCTCGATTACTCGAGGTCGATGTCCGGACTTTCCTCTGTGGCGTAGTGTCGCTTCGATTACTCGAAACAACTCATGTGTCACAGCCATTATTTGCTCACTATAAATAGTATACCATTATTCTTTTGAAATTGCAAATTTTTAATTTTTAATTTAGGTCGTTGTATATAACCCTATCCCAAGACCAAAGAATCCTACTGCGGTGTGTAATGTGGTATCGGTGAAATTAAACGTTGCAAGCCCTCCAAGGTCGGGGAATATCCAGCCGATAAGTGCTAATCCTCCAAAAACAATTCCATTTCCAAAACATAGCGGCTTCCAGAGTCGCTCATTTTTCCATGCCCAAGTAATTATTGCCGCGCCGATAACAATGTGAAGTGCCTTGTGTCCTGTTTCTATTTGGAGGCCAAATTTTATGTAATCATTGATGAGCGAGATGGTGACAAAAAGAAACGCGATACCGATGAGTCTGGTATACCATTTTGCGAGTGTTATTTTAAATCCCGCGTTATTCATTGTGCATCAAGCGTTTGGTTTACCATCGCGTCAGCTGCTTTATTTTGTTCACGACGTATGTGGGTGAATGTTACATTTTTGAAATCGAGCGTGAGGTTGTGCACTTCAACGTATAGCGGCTTTAGGTGCTCAACACTAATTTTGTATTCGTTATTGAATTGTTTTACAAGAAGTTCTGAATCCATAAACACCGCCACCTCAGTTGCCCTCGCTTTTTCTTTTCCGATTAATGCCTTTACTTTTTTTAGTGCTTGAATCACACCTTGGTATTCAGCAACATTATTAGTGGTTTCGCCTAAATATTCGCCGTAGCCAGATCCATTAATGGTAAAGCCGCATGCTGCGGGGCCGGGGTTGCCACGAGCGCCACCGTCGGTATAAACAATTATTTTGCGCTCGCTGTTTTTAAATAATTTTTGTTCGTTCATATATTTATTGAGGGTCTAATTACCAACGAAAAAATCTCAAACCCTAAGCATCAAATAACAAATAAATTTTAATTTTTAAAATTCGAATTTATATATTAGACCCACTGCTTAATTATCTTTCTACTGCAATTCTAAAATCATGGCTACAACTTGTCAAAAAAAGTTCACAAGATACACTGTATATTGCTCACTTTTTTTGACTGCGTTTCGCTCACGATTTTAGAATTTCGTAACGAAAATAATTAAGCAGCGGGTCTATTGGATATTATTTGGTATTTGAGATTTGGTGCTTATGTCTTTATTGGCTGTATAATGAGTTGCCACGGTTTTTTCTGGTCGTAAGGGAATCGAAATGCTGCAGCGGCTTTGTGGCCACCGCCGTTATATTTTTGTGCGATCTTGGAAACGTCTACGGTGCCATCTGACCGCAGTGATACGTAGATGTGGCCCTCATGTTCGTTCCAGATAATTGCAATTGGTGGGAGTTTTATTGCGAGCCTACTCCCCGCTTGAGATTGAAAGTGTGAAGAGTTTAGTGCGTATGTTTTATAGCCCTCAAATTCGACGAGCTCCGCGTTTTTTTTAAGGAGGTTATCCACTACATATTCTTCGAATGCGAGCATCGATGCTCCGGAATTGATAATTTTTTTACGGGTCTTTGCGTTTTCGAGCGCTTGTGCAATTTTGCTTCGGGTTTTAAAATTCATAGGCTGCGTTTGGAGGTATAGAAACACCTTTCTGCTTTCTGGGATTTTCAGCGTCCAAATATCGATATCTTCAATGCACTTTAAAAGACGAGGGATCTTTTTTTGAGGATGGAAATACATCCACGCTAAAACGCAACCCGAATGGTCGAGCGCGTAACTATATTTTTCGGTAAGTTTAATCGCTGCTTCGGCACTGATATGGTGGTCGATGGCAGTTACGCGTTTATTTTCGGCAATTAATTTTTTCATCACCTCGAGACTGTTGTAGGTGAGGTCGACCATGTAAATTTCTTTGTTTTGTAAGCCAACTGGCACTGGGTCCTCGTGTTTGATGCCAATATATTCGGCTTTATTCCCGAATTTTTTCCAGGCAGCCCAGGCGCCGCCAAAGCCGTCTTGGCAGTCTTTATGATAGAGAATTACTATATTCTTTGTGATCATTGGAGTAGCATAGCACTTTTTGTGGAGCGACGCTAATATGGCGAACACTTTTGAATCTAGGGATTTAAGCGTTCTTGCTAAAATCTCGCCTTAGTTACGATCGTAACTAAGGCGAGATTTTTTGCGGAGATTTTGATTAGTCAAATTTAAATAGTAATGCCCAGGTGGTTAGCCTGGGCGAATGTTGTTTTGTATGCGGTTTCGGAGGGGCACCCCCTAGTCGGCGACGGGCTTGTAGTCGTAAATGTTGGGATACCACGACAGGAACGGTACGCGCCAACCGTAATAGCTGATGCGCACTCTCTTTCCCTTATTCGACTTTAAGAAGCCGTATAGGTCTGAAGAGTTGTACTTCGGCTGCCAGATCGTATCCGTATTTTCAAACACGCTCTGGTCGGTAAAGATGAGATACTTCTGCGCAAAATCCTTACCTGAACCGGTTTCCTTAACCTTGGTTTCGGTGATGGTGACGACCGCGCTGCCGCTGGTCGCAAAGTTGTAAGTCATCATATATTACAAAAAAGGAAATCCGGGCGTGAGCCCGGATGTTGTGGTCTATGCGTGCGTATGTATTATTTCCTGAGCCAATTTCTCACACAGTCTTGACGAAGATCAACTACTGCATCCTTTGCTATGCCCATGACTAGCTGTTCAACTATTCTGTATAGTGCCCGCTTACCCGTATTAGCACACGTGCTTTGCAGTGTGTAATTGCAGTCATTATATCCAGTGAGGATAATGGTGTCTGGTTCGCACCGGTTTGGTATCAGACACCCCGTTACTTGTTTCAGGTCGCCATTCGGAAAAATCACCCATACGGATTTCTGCATCTTCGTCACCCTTTGTATTTGAGTCGGATTTTCACCTATCGCCACAGCAGCGATGACAGCTATTATATTAGCATATTTGGTTGACTTTTGTTAAGCGCCACAACCCCTGGTAACTTCTTGCCGCTTAAGAATTCGAGCATTGCCCCGCCCGCTGTGGAGACAAACGAGATCTTGTTTTGGAGATGAAGGGCAACAATTAATTGTGTTGTCTCCCCCCCGCCAATAAGTGAGTATGCTTTACTTTCGCCAATGGCATTTGCGATTGCGGTTGAGCCCCGGGCAAAGCGTGGTTCTTCGGTTAAACCTAGTGGCCCCGCCCAAACTACCATTTTCGCCTTTTTAATATAGCCCTGGAACTGTTCAATGGTTTTCGGACCAATGTCCAAGATGCGATCGTTTTCCATTACCCAATCGATTGGCGGAACAACGTTACCGAGCTTCATGAGTTTTCTAATGAGTGGGATTAGTACTTTTTCAGCGAGTGAATTTTTGATGTCGATCCCCATTGCGAGAAGTGCGGTGTTTGCTACCCCACCGCCAAGCATTATGGTGTCAGCACTTCTCAGTAAATTTTTTATGACTGGCAGTTTGTCGCTGGTTTTTGCCCCACCAATAATGCATACCAATGGATGCTTGGGGTGCTCGACAACTTTTGTAAGCGCTTTAAATTCTTTTTCGAATTGTAGTCCTGCGTACGATGGAAGATATTTGGTGACCCCGACTATTGAGGCGTGCTTGCGGTGCGAGACCGCGAATGCGTCGTTTACATACATCGTGGCGACTCCTGCAAGTGCCTGTGCAAATTTGTTATCATCTTCCTCTTCTTGTGGTATGAAGCGTAAGTTTTCAAGTAGGTAGATGCTTCCCGGTGTCCCGGCATCCATTAACTCTTTCATATTCTTGGGGTCGAATTTTTCGAAAAACGTAATGGTTTTTTGGAGTTTATGCGCGAGTACCGGAATAACACCTTGGAGCGTGAGTGAGGGGTCGTGGTGTTCTTCTCCCGTGTTTCCCGATGGTCTTCCTCTGTGGCTTACGATGAGCACTTTTGCGTTGCGATTTATTAACCATAGCAGTGTGGGAATCGCATCTTCAATACGCGTAGCATCGTTGAATTGCGCGACATTAAAATCGAGACGCAGTAATACCGTTTCTTTCGATAGATCTTTTTTCTTGAGTTTAGAGAGGAAGTTCATAATACTCACAACTACATATCTACTACCTGCATGATATCAAATTTTTTTTCACAATGATAGAATTGTATAATGAAGCAAATTGTGGTTCTTGGTGGTGGTTTTGGGGGGCTCCGTGCTGCGCGACTTATTGCGCGTTCTTTGCGACGTAAACGTTTGCACGACCGCTATCGTGTAATACTCATTGACCGTAACACTTACCAGACTTATACCCCAACGCTTTACGAGGCGGCTACAACTTCTCAAGACACTGCGAATTATTGTGCTTTGAAAAATATTATTACTTTTCCCATCGTGGACTTACTTGCTTTCGAATCTGTTGAATTTGTGCACGATACGGTTACTGAGCTTGATTTAATTCATGGTGATGTGCATTGCGTGGGCCGGCGTTTACGCTTTGACTACCTTGTACTTGCGTTGGGGTCGGAGACTAATTATTTTAATATTCCTGGGTTAGAAGAATGCGCATTGCCACTTAAAACTTTTGTCGATGCTATGCGTATTCGTGACCGCGTGTTGGCGCTTCAGTCTGACAGAGGAACGTCAGCCCAGATTGTTATTGGTGGTGGCGGTTCTACTGGCGTTGAGCTTGCCGGCGAGCTCGAGGTTTGGCTTTGCACCCTAGGTGCTGAGCGACGTCGTTTTTGTACTGCAACGGTTACTGTTGTTGATGGCGGTAATCGTTTACTTGGTAACCTCGATAAGCGTATTGGCACTCGTGCGTTTGAGCGCTTGAATGAGCTTGGTGTTTCGATTGTGCTAGCCGAACGCATCGTAGGGGTAGATCGGAATACGGTAATATTTCAAAGTGGCAAAAAGATTCCGTACGATTTACTTATTTGGACTGGCGGAGTGAAAGCTCCGAGTATTATGAGCAGTTTGCCGTTAAAAGGTGATGGGAGACGTGTAACGGTTATGTCAGAGATGCAATGCTTTCCCCATCGCGACGACCTCGTGCTTTATGGGAGAATTTATGCCCTTGGTGATGCGATTTGCATGCTTGACCCGCGTACTGGCGAACCGGTACCCATGGTTGCGCGAGCTGCAATCGAACAGGCTGATGTGGTGGCATATAATATTCTCGGGGATATTTTATTGCATGAGGGTCGCGTGCACGTGCATAAACGTATGAATTACAGACCACGCGATTACCCCTATGTTGTTCCTGTCGGTGGGAAATACGCTATTGCGCATGTGGGTTTTTTTATTATTTCCGGTTTTTTTGGCTGGATGTTTAAGGGGTTAGTTGAGCTTTATTACTTGCTTTCTATTTTGCCGTTTTGGAAAGCGATGCGAACGTGGATTCGTGGACTTTGGATTTTTGTGCAAAACGATAGGTTGGGGTAAGGGAGTGTTGACAGAATAATTTTTTCCCGAAAAAATTTCCTGCCTGTCTGCCTGCCTGCAGGCAGGTCTTCTACCTTGGCCCCGTCCTCATTATATTATTAAATGACGTGGCGGGACCTGTGGGATGTTTCTCTGAATAATGTTTTATTGCGACAAAAATCAGAATTTTTTGATATGGTGGCGTGGTAATGTCGTAATGAAAAAAGCGCCGTTATGGGCGCTTGGGTTAGAACTCTCCTTTTTGAATATTACTTGCGCAGCGTTTGCATATCCACATTTCGTCGGTCAGGACATGTTCGTTTGTTGCTGGGAGTCCGCAGCTCGCACAAGGTTGTTTCGGTCTTTTTTGTTCTTCGTAGTAAGTCGTTCTTTGCTTTGTGGGTTTATCTTTCTGTATTTCTACGTCGATTACAGAGATTGCTTCGTTCGCTTCGATTGTCTCACCGCACTTTGGACATTTCGCCATTATTTATTTCTCCGACTGAGTTTTTGTAGATAGTGCTTCTAACTTCGTTTTTATTCCAACACCGACAAATTCACAAAGCAAGTACGGTATGTAGATTGCCATTATAAGGGCGATGATGCTTATTGCCCCGGTGCACAACGATAATGCTTTTTTTCCTCCCATCTTATCGTAATCGTCATCCCAGAGTTCTACCGTAATGAGTATGAGATACATCCATAGGGCAATCATTTCGGTGGTTCCAAGTATTGCTGCAATGATTATTCCTAGTCCTAGCAAGGCGAGCATTAGCGACTCCCTTGAATGTTCTCCGGCTACTATAGCAAACTATCGATAGTGAGTCAAGGTATTTTCGAAGAGTTTTTTGTTGTTATTGCGAATTTTTTTCAATGATAATTGGCGTGTGATTGTTGTTATTTGCGAGTGTATACCCTAACGCAAAGCTTGTGGTGCTTAAAAGTACCACTAATAAAATCCAACGTACGGTTACGGGGTTATGTTTTATCCATGCGAATAGAAATGACATAGATTAAGTTAAAAATAGAAAATGAAAACGGAAAGATGAAGGTTTTAATATTTTAACTTAAATATTGCTCCCAGCGCTCGTAGAGTTCTTTTGTTGCAATAAGATCGCCGACATTATATTTTGCAATGTCGATGTATTTTCCTTCCCCATAAAGACGCCCTACGTCGTTTCCAGTTACACCATCCTCTTTCGGACTTTTAATGCCAAATGCCTTACACCAAAAATGTAGGGTAAATTTTTTGCGTACCGCACCATAATAGGTTAATTGGTCCAGGAGGTCGATGTGGTTTGCTCCATAGCTTTGGCTACTCAGGTAGCGATTACTCATGAGATTTTTTGTTGGCCTTATTCCTAAAATCGCTGAACGAATATTTAAAAATGGTACATCGAATGCACGTCCATTAAACGAGATGAAGGTGTTGTAGTGTTGCGCCGTTTCCCAGAATTTTTTGATTATATCTTCTTCGCTTCCTGTTTCATATTGTATACCTGCTGCGATCTCTGTCGCATCCGACGCGCTACCCTCGGGTGTTCTTGTGTATACCGCACCCCGCATGGTTTCGGGATTTAAAATTCCTATTGCTACAATTTCGCCGGTTAACGGCGAAAAACTCATGCGGTCTTTTGCTTCGGTTAATTCTTCTTCGGACTCGGTATATTTTTTGATATATTCTTGCGAGAACGTGTCGAGCGATTCAAATGGTCGGCCAATGGTTTCGATGTCAAAAATAAGTTTTTGTTGAGATGGCATACTTTGCACGATACAAATTCGTTGCATATAAAGCAAATTCCGAGCATGTTGCTCGGAATAAGGTTTCTAATAAGTTTATTATCCATTGACAACATCGCTTAGACCAGCTTATAATGTTTGTATCTTGTAGTCAAA
>CAYJQG010000015.1:0-21533 GCA_964372325.1 uncultured Candidatus Saccharibacteria bacterium | reverse complement strand
TTTATATTGCAGATTCAGCGGTCGTATAGTTAGATTTTACGTTGCGGAATACGGCGATTGGATTTTTTCAGCAATTTTCGGTAAAATAGGTTCGAGTAAAGTTGTATAACCACACCAAAAAAATACATACAACATTAAAAGCAATAAACGATTTGCTTAATTTTGAAAGAAAAATTTAACCCTCGTTACGTGTTATATAGAATATGAACAAACATTATATCGTCACCGGTGGGGCGGGTTTTATTGGGTCAAACCTCACTGACGCACTCATCGCACTCGGGCACCGTGTAACCGTAATAGACAACCTCGCAACTGGTCGTCTCGAAAATATCAACACAAAAGCAAAATTTATCAACGCGGATATTTGCAAGTCTGAAGATATCCAACCAGTCTTCCATGGTAAAGACGGGGTTTTTCACCTTGCCGCACTCCCCCGCGTGCAACGCTCGATCACAAACCCCATAGAAACAAACAGCACGAATGTATCTGGTACATTAAATGTACTTTGGGCGGCAAAAGAAATGGGGGTGAAGCGCGTTGTGTATTCTGCATCGTCATCTGCCTACGGCGAACAAAAAAAACTGCCGTTCAAAGAATCGATGCGTCCAAACCCGATGAGCCCCTATGGTCTCCAAAAATACATCGGCGAAGAATACTGCCGCTTATTTGCCATGCTCTACAAACTCGAAACAATATCACTCCGCTATTTTAATGTCTACGGAGAACGTATGGCAGAAACAGGCCCATATTGCACCGTCATGAAAATTTTTATGAATCAAAAAGCACGAGGCGAACCAATGACTATTCGAGGAGATGGGGAACAGCGAAGGGCGTTTACGAACGTGAATGACGTTGTGCGCGCGAACATTCTTGCAATGGAAAGCCCAAATGTTGGGCGTGGCGAAGTGTTAAACATTGGCACAGATAAAAATTATAGCGTGAACGAAATTGCCAAACTCATCAAGGGTAAAACAATACACGTCCAAGAAGTCGTGGAGCCAAGAGCGACACTCGCCGATTACGCATTAGCAAAAAGATTAATCGGCTGGGAACCAAAAGAAAATTTCACAAGCGCAATGCAAAAACTTCTCAAAGCCAAAGTTTTGTAATTCAGGAAATGCAGTAGAAACACCATAGAAAAACGACCGTATTTCTACATTATTTCTACTGTATTTCAACATCATATTCGTAATTTTGTAAGTAAAGTAAGATAATAAAAGTAATGAAAAAAAAGATTGCCTTCGTGGTTACACGTTCGGCCTGGGGAGGCGCTCAGCGCTATGTATTTGAGTTGGCGAAAAATATGGACCCCTCGGAGTGGGATGTGGTAGTAATAACTAGTGGAAGCGGCCAATTAATAGAACAACTAAAAGCCGAAGGGATTAAGGTGCGCATCGTCGAAGACCTACAACGAGACATAGCAATAGTAAAAGAGTTCAGAAGCCTTATACAGTTAATTCGCATATTACAAGACGAGCGACCAAACATCGTTCATTTAAATAGTTCAAAAATTGGGTTTACTGGCGCAATCGCCGCACGCATTGCGAGAGTTAAACATATCATGTTTACCGTACACGGCTTTGCGTTTAATGAAGACCGACCGACACTAGTGAAATTATTCTTCAAATGCATCACGTGGTTAAGCTTTGTACTACAAACACACGTCATCTACGTCTCTGAAACAATAAAAAAAGAGGCTCCTACATATAAAATCACTGAGTCGAAATTTATCGTGATAAAAAATGGCATTGCCCCTCAAGTACTCCAAGAAAAAAAGCTTGCACGTGCACTGCTGTTAAAAACAGTTGAGGAACCCATTGTACTTCCAAGAGATGGAGTATGGCTCGGCTCAATTGCAGAACTCACAAAAAATAAAGGTTTAATATTTGGGCTTCGCGCGCTATACCGATTAAAGCAAAAAAAAATACACTGGTTCATTATCGGCGAGGGAGACCTTGAAGAAAAACTAAAAAGCCTCACCAAAAAATGGCACCTCGAAGAACAGGTGCACTTTCTGGGACACATAAAAGACGCAAGCGCCTACGTAAAGGCATTCGACATTTATCTTCTTCCATCAATCACCGAATCGTTCGGTTATGTACTGCTTGAGGCGGGCTTGGGCAAAGTCCCCGTTATTGCAAGTGCGGTAGGCGGGGTGCCTGAAATTATCGAGCACGAAAAAACAGGGCTACTTGTCGAACCAAAGAATTCAAAAGCTATTGCGCATGCAATAACGAAGCTATTAGCAGATAAAAAAACCGCAAAGCAACTCGGAAGTAATCTCTACAAAAAAATAACGAAGAATTTTACACTCGATGCAATGCTTAAAAAAACATTTGCGTGCTATACCGACTGTTTATAACGCCCAACCTTAGCAGCTAATGCCTCAATCGAAGTATAACGATATCGAAAACCGGCGCGTGCGAGCTTACTGCCATCAACGATAATAGGATAAGTATATGAATTAATACCCTCTGGCACGGTGGGGATTCGACCATGCGACATATGCCATAGCAACGCAAAAGCCATCTTCCCCAAAAACATTGGTATACGAATAGTATATTTCCCAATGCGCTTCGCCATATCCTTAAGTAATAAAAATCCCGGTGGTGCAAGGTTAAAAATTTCGTACTTACCCACGACCCCACCAAGCGCAGCAAAGCTTACTGCGTCAAACACGTCGTCTTCATGAACAAACTGACGCGCTGATTCAGGGCCAGTGATAGGGATAATCGGCAAACCATGCTTCACCATCTGCAAAAGTCCGAAACGGCGAAACATAAACTGCCCACGTGGGCCACTAATGGCACAAGGTCGAAAGATAATAACTTGCGGGACAATATTCGGAGCAGGTAAATTATTTCTTGACCTATAGGTTTCGGCGAGCATCGTCTCAATATTTTTCTTATCAACTCCGTAAAGATAATTCGACTCTAAAAACGGGTCAGTTTCTACAAACATTCGAGAGGTTGTATTGGTCTGTAGCGCACCATAACTCGCTACAGTAGAAAAATGAATGAAGCGGAGAACTCCCTCGTTAAATACGAATTGAAACACTCGTGCTGCAGCATCGATGTTACACTTATTTTGCCATGCACGCTTTTCTCCATAACCCTCACGGATAACATAGGCACAATGTATAACGACATCAGGTTTACCATGGCGTAAAACCTGACGCTCCCAGCCAGCATCGCCCAAATTCCACGTAACCCAAGAAAACCGTTGGTCATGTTGCGGAAATTTGGCTGAGGCATCGCGCATATCCAAAGCAGTCACGTGTCGCACGCGTGGATTGTTCAAAAAAAGTTCAGCGAGCATGCCACCAACATACCCCGCCGCACCAGTAATAAATATATTCATTGTGGATAATAATTATCGAACCTCCTCATTGCGTCTTGAAACACTTGGTTTAAAGCATTAATTCCGGTTGCACTTGCATTTAAATTAATTAACGCATTCTGCACTTGCGTATGGGCATCTGGTAAAGATCCATTCAACTTTAAACGGAGTAAATCGAACAAGTCACGAAGATTGTCGTTGTATACAATCAGGCGACTCACTAACGCCATCTCGTACCCAATGCCCTCTAAGGCAATCGCACGACCCTTGGCTGGAGTAATCTGCGGTGCGCTTGCGGCCATTTTCGCAAGCTCGGTCGAGAGCTGCACTGCTCGGTCAGAAAATTCTTTATTGCGTAGCTGCTCGCGAGATATAACCATAAGTCCTTCAGCAATGTTTTTTTGAGAATCATCTTGTGCAATTTCACGAAGGCTATCAGTAGTTTTCATTGCAAGAAAAGCAATAGCTTCGGCAAGCACCGCACCACGATGCCGCGCATCCACGAAATCAGCTGGGACAGTTTTTGGCCCGACGAACAAAAAATAAAGTACAATCCCTATAAACGCAATAATAATCACGCACCAAAGTATAATTCTTCTGAGCTCATACATAAATATAATTGTGCGCCGAAAGGTTTACATAACGCAAGAGGGAGTGATAAGATAACGCTATCGGCGGGCCTGCCCGCCGTAGCTTGCCTATGGCGAGCGTAGGCGGGTATCGTATAACGGTATTACAACAGGTTTCCAACCTGTTAACTGGGGTCCGACTCCCATAACCCGCACCAATTTTAGACTTTCCGTTTTTTGACCGACCAACGCCGCCCCGCCGCCGCGCGCTGTTGCTCGCGGCGACGGGGCGGCTTACATATCATTGACATTTTTTTATTGGCCTGCTATGATAAGCTCTGCTTACCGTGCGGTGGGCAGCGCCCGCTTAAAGGCGAGCGCGAAGTTTGAAAAGTATCAGGAGGGAGGATAGTCAATGCCGCACTCAGTGGACTTTTGGGCTGTACATGAGTTGCCGTTCTTGTTCGCAGTTACTTTTTTCCCACGAATTACAATAGACTTGCTCCCGAATAAGCTTTCGAAGGATTTTTGGTGAATTTCGAGCGAGACGAAGCGAAAAATATGAAGCATATACAGCGTATCTGCTGAATATTTTTCGCAAAGTCGTAGCCGAAATGAGCGCAAAAATAGGCGAAATGTTATTCGGGAGCAAGTCTAACACTAGTCATAGGAACGTGCAGTTCATTTGGACTACTGGGTTGGTTGGGTTGGATTTGCCCCGCACTTAACCGTAGCAATTCTTGCAACGACATATTACTGAGAGACAAACCCAGTGCTCTGTGTTATCGCGTGGATTGTCGCACTGGGAGGCACCAGCGGAGAGGCCGCGACAGTAGGCTCTACGGGAGCAGGGTTAGTGGCGGGAGGGGTTGCAGCAAAACGAAGATAGTACAATAATATATCAAAAAAACATCCGAGCACAAAGCTCGGATTTCTCCTGCCACAGCCAAAATTCACCCGGAGTAACGCACCGCCCAACACATCATCCCCCCAACCATGGCGCGCCACCCCCCCGGCAGGCAGGCGAGACGCCGCAAGAAAAAACGAGGGATATACACGAGTATCTTACACGCCCATCTTCACAATATCTCCTCGTCGCGTTTTAAGAAATTTTCATTCAGCGCAAGGCGCGACGAGGAAGCTGTAGCCACCGCGCTACTGCAACAAGGAGCAACGCCGCGCTGAATGAAAATTTCTAAAACCCTTCGGGATATGAGCCAATCTGACGCCACGCGTTGTCGCTCCTCCTTGAAGTATCACCGAGGATACATCTTCGTCGTTGCTCCTCGCGTGACGCCAGATTTGCTCATATCGCGACAGGAGATATTGTGAAGATGGACGCCGGAGTTTTTTCTTGCGCATTCGCAGCCGAAATGAGCGAAAAAGCATTGAAGCTGGAGTTTCGTAATTCAGAGTAATTAACGTCGCTGTAAAAGCAAACTCAGTAGGAAAACAGCTACCGCCACCAAAATAACAATCGGACCCAAAAGCAAATGGTACTGTAGTGCGATAGCATACCCCAAAAGTACTGAGAACACGGCAATACCCGACGATATTGCAAGCGAACTCGTAAGACTCCAACCCAAATTTCTGGCAGTTGCAGCCGGAATAATAATTAAAGAACCCATAAGCAACACGCCCAAAAACTGCAAACCCAAAAGCACGGTCAAGGAAAATACTAATAGAAAATATAACTGCATACGCGACACCGCAATGCCAGTCACACGTGCCAAATCTTCCGAAACAATCGCAAGTAATAACCGCTCTTTAAAACGCAAAATAAACAATATAACGAGCAATGCGCCAAAAACACCAAACACAATTCCCCAAATACCCATGTTACTTACTCCCCCAAACAAACGGTCGAATAGTTCTTCTTCGGTTGAGAGAAGAACACCAAGCGCGAGCGATGCCGAGAAAAGAACGCCGATAATAGCCTCTGCGGAAATTGCAGTGCGTCGCTCTAACGACCAAACAAAAAACGCGCCCATCAAAAGTGCCGCTCCGCCCCCAATAAGCGGGTGAATACCGAAAAGTATTGCCAAGCCAAGGCCGGGGAGCGCAACATGCGATAGCGAATCGGCCGCCAATGTCATGCGACGCATCAACGCAAAAATTCCCGTCAACCCAGAGGCAACAGCAACAATAACCATCATCAATAATGTTCCAAGATCAAAGGCCATGTTCGTGGTGATACAATACACGCGCTCCATACAAGCGCTGTAAATTTTCGGGGGTCAATACATCTTGGGGCACACCATAGCAGACCATTTGTCGATTTAAGCAAAGCACACGTGCTGCATGGCGATACACCAAGCTTAAATCGTGCGAAATCAAAAGCAGGGTCAATTGCTGCTCATCTTGCAATCGATGCAACGTATCGTAAATTTGTTCTTCGCGAGGAATATCAACGCCCGCGGTAGGCTCGTCGCACAACAGCACATTTGGGTCACCGATCATGGCGAACGCAATAAGCACGCGCTGCAATTGCCCACCAGAACAATAACCCATTTTTTTATCAAGCATGTGCTGAGATAATCGTACAAGTTGCAATGCACGAAGCACGGCGTGAGAACTTACCTTCAGCAACTTCGCCTTCGCATACAAAAAATCACGCACGGTAAGTGGTAACGCACGGTCAAGATCAATGCGTTGAGGCACGTAACCAATGCGACTGTCAGCAGCCCAAATAATACGACCCTTGTAAGGGATCGATCCAATTAACGCTCGAAAAAAAATAGTCTTACCAGAACCATTGGGGCCAATAATCGCCAAATTATCCCCTCGCACGACAGTAAGGTTGAGACCAGAGAGAATAGGTTGACGGTCCAACGTAACGCGCAGGCCTTCAACGGTTAATATCGGTGACTCCATCCATTAACGATATCAAAATTCACCCCAGTAGGCTAGAATAAAATAAAGTAACTAAAGTCTAACTCATACGTTATCTATGTTAGAAGGAGAGGAACAATTCATCGCATTAGCAAAGCTTGGAAATGCTGAGGCTTTTACGGTGTTATATAACCACTATCTTCCACAAATCTACCGCTTTGTTTTGATACGCACTGAAAAAACGGGGATTGCAGAAGACTTGGTAAGCGAAATATTTTTAAATGCATGGACGCACCTCCCCTCTTATGAGTCGCAAGGACACCCGATATCAAGTTGGCTCTATCGCATTGCACGAAATAAGATCATCGACCATCGTCGCACAGCGCGCCAACCCATAGCGATCGAAGATGACGACACCGAAATTGCGTTAGTCGATACAGGAGCCTTACTCGATGACGTAGTCGATGCCCGCATAAACAACGAACAAATAATGGAAGTCCTCCGACTCTTACCAGAAGATTACCAGACAATTATCACCATGAGATTTATCGAAGACATTGAACCGAAAGTTATAGCAGCAGTAGTGCAAAAAAGTGAGGGCGCAGTACGGCTAATGCAACATCGCGCGATACAAAAATTACGAAAACTACTACAAAAGAATAACGACGAAAACAATAGTGCGATGGTATAAATTATGGAATCGCTACGCGATAAACTAAAAAATCTCCGCAACATTGCTCCCAGCGCGACATTTGTTGAAGCCACGCTTTTGCGCATAATCAAAAGCCCTCAGCATATCGAAAAAAAACTGAAGGCACGTATTTGGGAAAGTCTAGGCTATACTCTTGCGCTAGGGCTCGGTAGCGCACTGCTTATTATGGGAGTAAGCGGGACATCATACCAGGGACTTTTAGCACGAGGGATTAATGACAATACGTTACAATACGAAGCACGAGATCTCAATTTTAATATCCAGCTGCAAGAACTCGCCTATCACGACGAAGCACAACGAGTTGCAAGACTCGCGCTACGACTAATTACCGAAAATGAACTGCAACACTTAAATCCAGGGATATTAGAAAGCGAACTCAAAAACATCAATATCCCAAAATTCAACAACAACTAAATGAAATGGAGGGGAAAACGAGTAAAGCACTCATCACAATAACTTTAGGAACCCTTCTCATAACTCAAGGGGTATTCGGTGCGCAACTCGAAGTCACAAAAAAAGAATCTGCAACCACAGCAGTTGAACAAAGCATTACCGAACTCGGAGAGTTGCGCGACAACGACATAAACAGCAATACAAAAAATACAACAGAGCTCTCTATCACGAAAAAAACATTAGAAAGGGTACTCGATCTTAGTCTAGAAGAAACAACAAAACTACGCGGGACTCTTGAAAAGACCCCGCTCGAAACATTAGTTGCCACAGACTACACCTTCGACGTCGTACAACATTACGATATATTGAGTCACTTCCTCGACTACAGCGAGGCATATTGGAAAGATACAAAAAAAGCAGTAGGTAGCCTTACAAATATAAAAGATATCCAAATGCTCGCAAAAAACATCACGGAGTGGCGTACAAAAGTATACGAACCAAGCACGACAACATTACTCGACACATACCTTGTAACAAATAATAAAGTAATGCTCAAAAAAACGCGGGATCGATTCGAAAAAATATCTAATGAATTACGGAGACTCCAGAATGCACAACGCATCAACCGAAGCAGCATCGAACCAATCATTGCGGGAGCAACGGGAGCCCTAAAGACGGCTGAGGCACTAAACGCCGATAGCACACTATTGTTGTTTTCCATTATCGGACGAAACCCACTTGGAATCACCGAGCATGATAACTCCGACGATATCCATCGTCGTATTCGTAACTTGGTAGAACAATCAACGAACAAACTCCAAGCAACGTATAAAAAATTTCTTGAGTTAAGCGACGCAGTACGTAAGCAACTACAAAAATAAAAACTCCCCTGAGAGTTCCAGGGGGGTTTTTATAAAAAACGAATCTATTTTACCGCTTCCTTCAATAACTTGCCTGCACGGAACTTAGGCTTCGTTGAGGCAGCGATCTGGATCTGTGCTCCAGTTTTGGGATTACGTCCCATACGTGCGGCACGCTTTGCAACACGAAATGTCCCAAAGCCAGGGAACGCAACTTCGTCACCACGGCTTAAAGCCTTCACAATGAGATCCAAGAACGCTTCAACCACCTCACCTCCACGCTTCTTGGTTTCAAGGCCCAAAGCTTGCATTAATTGTTCTGCAAATTCTGCTTTCTTCATAAAATGAATATATCTGAAAAATAGTAGCGACCTTTATATTTGATCTAATGCCTTAATACTAAAGTGTACCAAGCAATTAGTCCAGGGGGCATATCTTGCTACGCTAAATCAAAAATGGCGCAACGTGTCATCCTGAGAGTAGAACCCGAAGAATCTTGTAAAATACCCTACCTCGCATACTCCACCGCTCGAATCTCACGAATAACGTTCACTTTGATTTCACCGGGGTATTTAAGTTCAACCTGCACCTTCGTCGCAATATCTTTTGCTAACTGCAGTGCGCCAAAATCATCAATTTTCTCTGGGACAACGAATACGCGGATCTCACGTCCGGCAGACAAGGCGTATGCCTGCTTAACGCCAGGAAAACTCGAAGCTATCTTTTCTAAATCTCCAAGGCGCTTAATATAGTGCTCGAGCGTATCACGGCGAGCACCGGGTCGAGCAGCCGAAAGCGCATCAACCGCAGTGACGATAAATGACTCAGGAGTAGAAAACGGATATTCTTCATGGTGCGATTGCATCGCAGCAATAACTGGTTCAGGAATATTATATTTCTGCAAAATCTTCCGCCCTAACTCCACGTGCGTGCCTTCAACCTCGTGACTCATCGCTTTGCCAATGTCGTGGAGCAGTGCGCCGCGTTTTGCGACGTCAACGTTTGCATGGAGCTCAGCAGCAATCATTCCTGCCAAGTGCGCCATTTCAATAGAATGCGCGAGCACGTTCTGCCCATAGCTGGTACGGAAATGCAACCGCCCAAGTAACGTAATAAGTTCTTTGGGTAAATCAAGAATTCCAAGCTCATATGCAGCAGACTCCCCAATCTCTTGCATACGTTTTTCAATTTCACTTCGAGCCTCTTCAACTTTTTCTTCAATCTTCACAGGCTGGATACGCCCATCTTTCACCAGTTTTTCTAACGCAAGTCGTGCGATCTCACGACGCAATGGGTCGAACGAAGAAATTAATATACTTTCTGGAGACTCATCAACAACAAACTCGACGCCAGTCAGCCGTTCAAGCGTACGAATATTTCTCCCCTCGCGACCGATAATTTTCCCCTTCAAATCTTCATTCGGTAATGTAAAAATACTCGTAGTTACTTCTGCAACGTGCGTCCTTGCATAGCGCTGCATTGCGGTAGTGATAATTTCGAGACTTTTCTTTTCAAGCTCGTCGCGTCGCTCAGTTTCAAGCTTTTGTATCGCTTGCACTAAGTCACGAGCGTGGTCTCCTTGTACTTTTTGGAGTAATGCCGCTCGCGCTTCTGGTATCGTCATCTGCGCAACACGCTCGAATTCATGTTGAATGTTTGTTTGAAGCTCCGTAACACGCACCTCAACAGTTTTAAGACGCGCCTGTTCCGCAGATAACCGAGATTCTTCAGTACGTAAATCTCGCACCTGGCGATCAATAAGCTCTTCTTTTTTTAACAAACGGTCTTCGGTACGCGCAATTTGAGACTTAATTTCGCGTTCCTGCTTCTGCACCTCTTCAAGCACTACTGCGGCACGATCTTTCGCCTCAAGTATCAACTCGCGAGCCTTTACACGCGACTCCTCCTGCTGGACTTTTATACGCGACTCGAAACTGGTTGCACTTTGCGTGGCACGCACATGACGAACGATATAACCGAGAGCAAGACCTACGAGAAAAATTATCCCCAAACCAAAAGTGGTATACATAAACAATAGATGCATAAAGCACGTGCAACCCGCGAACACCTATTCGCATAGGCCACATATCGCTAAATACATTAACTAAACTAAAAGACATATTTAATAATAGATACGATTACAATTACTATGCCAAATCTTTTATATTTTGTCCAACTTTAGTCTTTTCAAATCGATGCCATGCATAACCTCAGATATATTTTGAATACATCCTGAACATAGAGTTACTCATCAAGTTACGCGATCGCGTAACTTGATGAGTAACTTTTAATATTATCATAATACCAATATCCAAAATTTGGTGCGGTTATAAATGCACTCACACCACAACCCCAATATTTGGAAGTCGGACTTCCAAATATTGGGGTTGTGGTGTGAGTGCGTGCATATGCAAAAAAATCTCGCGCTATTCGCGCGAGTGATTTAAAAAATCAAAATTTCAAAAGTATCAAAAATTTAAGATCGCAAGTATCAACTTGCCGCATAATCGCTTCGCGATTATGCGGGTTTTCGAGACGCCCCGAGGCCAACGCTATAGAGGCGGAAGCCGTCCCAGCCGCTGACGAGGAGGCCGCTCCCTGCGAAGCTGCCAACACACGAGACGTAGTCAGCCAAAAAGCGGGGGGTTTGAATCGTTCGCTCTGCACATGCTGCATATCGTGATGAATTAGAACGAATACCTGTTTTTTTGAAAACAAAAAGATCTTTCGTGACTTCAGCAATAGTGGAAGGAAGTTCATATTCCGGTGGGAGCAATACTAATTGTTTTTCAGGAGTTTTGCCTGTGGAGTTCGGGACAATTTCTTTAAGGAGAAGGTACCAACGGGGCTCTAAGGTTGCGATATCGGTATGAGGTTGACCCTGGTGCCAAGGACTGGTGTTGAAGAAGAATTTCGGCTGATAGATGAAGAGATGAAGTATTATCCAGTGCGCAACAGTCAGAGGAACTCCGTTAATATCAGGAAGTCCAAGAAAGGCGAAATGGGTATCTTTGATGAGTTTGCCGGGATTAAACGGGCAGGGACTGTTCAAGATATCAGGAGACCAGGGGAACTCAGGAATAGTAACTGGCAGTGGAACACCGTAAAATTTTTGCCAATCTTCGACACTAAAAAGATTATCGCCCATGTTCGTACGGATTTGTTGGAGCGATGCTACAAGGTCGATCATCCAACGATTATTCGAAGGCATCGCAGATATCGACAAGGCAGCACCGTGTTGTTGCGTTAAACGCGTTAATTCAGCAACCAATGCGAGACAACCATCGTCGTTTGCCGTGATGATTGGTGTAATAAGCTGAGCCTGTCTGGATAGGGATGAAACTCCGACTTGTGGTGAGCTTGTCGAGCTATCATTCGCGGGAACAACGATCACTGCAACGTCATTCTTCATCGAACATATGTTCGCATTCATGAGATTTACCGCACGGATATCTTTGGGGGTATCATCTTCTTCAGGGCCACAAAGACCAGAGTCAGGATATTTTTTAGGGATGAGGACTTTCATCCATACATCATCGCTACGTTCCAATCGAAAACGTTGTCCAATGGCGAGATCTACGAAACGCATGGTCACCTCGAACTATTGGGGGTTATTAAAGAACAGTGTAATGGTATAACGGAAATGAAGTAATGTCAATTTTTTCCCGCCGTCACTCATCTTGCGCTCTTTCCCAAAACTCGAATAACATACGATCGTATGTTATTCGAGTTTTGGACTTAGCTCAACGAATAACATTACGTCAAGATGGACAGATCTCCCGATAAGTTTATAGCTTTTAAAAAACGAGCTTGGAGTTTGTAGATTATAAAGCTAGCAAGCTATAAGCTGAAAGCTTACCGGCTATTGGCTATACCCTAGTGGCTATACCATATATAATAGTTAATATGTACAGCTCTGCAGTATTATTAGTACTCGACGGTTATGGTATCGGTGCATCCGACCACACCAACCCACTGCGTGTTGCAAGAACCCCAAATTTAAATTATATAAAACAAAATTTTCGCGCCGGGACATTACAGGCATCGGGTATTGCAGTGGGGCTCCCATGGGGAGAGACGGGGAATTCAGAAGTTGGCCACCTTACGCTTGGTGCAGGAAAAATACTCTATCAACATTACCCGCGCATCACATTAAGTATTCGCAATAAAACATTTTTCAAAAATACCGCGCTACTTGCCGCTTTCGCGCATGCAAAAAAAAATAACAGCGCGATAAACCTTATTGGGCTGTTAACCGAGGGTCATGTCCATGCATCATTCGACCATCTTGAGGCGCTCATTACTGCAGCGAAAGAGTACGGCGTTACAAACCTGAACATCCATGTTATTACCGACGGCAAAGACAGTGCGCCGTATAGCGCCATCGCTCTTATTGAGCGGATAAAAAAAGTTTGTGCCTCCCAAAACCTCGGGCACATCGGGAGCATATCAGGACGCTATTATGCGCTAGACCGCGACAAGCACTACGACCGCACCGAACGCGCATATAAAGCGATGACGGGACAAGGCATAAAAGTAAACAGCGCAGAGGATTGGGTGAAAGAGGCATATGGGAAAAAACTAACCGATGAATTCATCGAGCCACGAGTTATCGACGATACGCACGTTGTTCGAAAAAACGAAGCAATAATTTTCTTCAACTTCCGAGAAGATAGCATTCGCCAAATAGCGGAGAGCTTTATTGCGCCAAATGCAGCAACGCCGAACATACACCCTATAGAGAATCTCTACATTGTCACGTTCACTAAATATACAAGCAAGTTTAACGTACCTGTAGCATTTCCCGAAGATCACGTCGAATGCCCTTTGGGTAAAATACTATCCGATGAAGGCAAAACGCAAATTCGCATCGCAGAAACCGAAAAATATGCGCACATCACCTATTTTTTTAACGGTTTACGCGAAGAGCCATTCCCAAATGAATACCGCATACTCATCCCCTCACAAAATATTGCGCGGCACGACGAACACCCCGAAATGCAGGCGGTGGAAATCGCATCGCGCGTCGCACACGCTGTCGAAGAACGCGCAGCAACATTTATTCTCGCAAATATTGCAAACGCCGATATGATCGCACACACAGGAAATTGGGACGCAGCCTTGAAAACAATGGAAGTAGTAGACGAAGCAGTACGAAAAATATTCGACGCATGCATGGCACAAAAAGTTCCGCTCCTCATCACCGGAGATCACGGAAATATCGAACAAATGGTTGACCCCTTGACCGGAGTCATTGAAACAAAACACAACTTGAGTCCTGTGCCATGCTACCTTGTACACGAAAATTTTGTGAGCGTAAAAAACGAGGCAGAAACAACTGCAACTGAGAAAGAAAACACCGGTGTACTTTCAGATATCGCACCAACTATACTCAAGTTACTAGGAATCGCAAAACCCGATGCAATGACTGGAAGTGATATCATGAACGATCTCCGTTAATATCACGCCTCACAATATCAGATCAAAATGATATAATATGCCATTACTAATGCTTTTCGAGAGACTGGGAACCCACGTCCAATATATCTCCAGCCCGCGTTGCAAGTAATTTGTTCGTATCGCAAGGCGCAGCGAAGGAGTTGTAGCGGTAGCTACCATGACTGAGCTGCAACGCAGCGAGACGAACAAATTACTGCAACCCTCCGGGATATGACCAATTGTTTGCACTGCTTCGTCGCTCCTCCTTAGAGTATCCAGTGGATACACTTTCGTCGTCGCTTCTTGCATTGCAAACAATTGGTCGATATCGCGGGCGGAGATATATTGGAAGTGGGTTCCGAAGCCAAGTGCAGCCCACTTATACTTATACCCAAGTGGGCGAAGCGGTCTCTTGAAAAGCATTAGTAATGGCATACGTAGTGTGTATGAACTTCATCAAAAAAATCTTTAGCTATTTTATCGGAAACATCACAGGGCTACTCATTAGCCAATGGGTATTAACCAACATCGTACTCACAAAAAATCTGGTTTCTTTATTCACGGTCGCAGGGTTACTGCTCATGGGACAATTGCTCGTAAGGCCGATTCTCAAACTATTACTCAGCCCTCTCATATTCATTACCATTGGCTTGTTCACGATAGTAATTAACGCAATAATCTTAGCTATGGTTGACTTTACGTCCCCATATATTACAATAAACGGATTACCGGCATTACTGTATTGCACGCTCATAATAAGCGCAGTACACATCATTATAAGACAAGCATTGCGTAAAAAATCATCCGAAGAAGCTGGGGGCTAGAAAATAAGCATCGAATTTCATACTTAAAATTTTAATCTTATATATTATGGATAAATGGATCGGAATCGCACAAGTAGTTGTCGCACTGCTCATCGTCGGGCTAATTTTGCTACAAGAAAGGTCTGGTGACGGGGCGGGTATTATTGGCGGAGAACAATTCAGTGGGTTTTACCAAGCACGACGGGGACTAGAAAAAGCAGTAGTTGTCGCAACAGTTGTTGCAATTGTACTATTCGTTGGGTTAGCACTCTCGCATTTCATTAAATAGTAAAATACGCTACGAAATACGAAATAATTACGCCTGTCTGCCGGCAGGCAGGCCTACCTGCCGATAGGCAGGAATATACGAAAACGAAAAAAGTTTAGTTTCGTATATTCGTAAAGATTTCGTATTTCGTAGCTGCATATTTCGTAGCCAAATATATGATACGCCAATTTATCGCGCATTGTTCAAAAAATGAACAACGCACGTTTATCAGTGCAATAATCATTGCGGTATGTGCATCACTACTACTAACCCTAGAGTGGTACTACAACACCACAGTAATAGTACCAAAAATGGGGGGGACCTATATTGAAGGCATTGTTGGTCAACCCACAACAATTAATCCAGTACTCGTTTCCACAAATGAAATAGACAAAGATTTAAGTATTTTATTTTTTAGTGGACTCACCGTGCTTAGCAGTAAAATCTCACACGATAACGCCGGAAAAACCTGGACGGTAAACCTGAAGCCGGGCATAAAATGGAGTGACGGAGAGTCCATAACCAGTGCCGACGTATTATTTACAATAAATAGTATCGCAGATATAGACCTGCGCTCGCCCCTAATGAACACGTGGCGAGGGGTAGTAGCCGAAGCAATAACAGACACCGAAATACACTTTACATTGAAAACCCCGTATGTCTTCTTCGAGAAAAACCTTGAAAACCTCCGCATCATACCAAAACACATTTTTGGTACAATCCCCGCGGTCAATATGCGCCTTTCAAATTATAATCTCGAGCCAATTGGGAGTGGCCCATATCGTTTCGTGCGTTATGAAAAGAGGAAAGATGGTTTTATTACCGACTATTACACCGAACCAAATCCATTCTACGCAAATGAACATGCCCTGCTCGCTAACCTACAGTTCAAATTTTTCACACAAAACGAAGAGGCGCATAGCGCGTTCACCGAACGCACTATTAATGGACTTCCAGGTATCGATGCGGTAAAGGCGAAAGAGTGGAGCGAAACGCAGAATATTATCGATATTCCGGCGGAACGTTACTATGCAATCTTCATAAACCAGGCACTACACAAAGCACTAAAAAATAACGTGGTGAGAAAAGCGCTTACATTAAGCATCGACCGAGCACAAATCGTAAAACAAATTTTTCATCAATATGCACGCCCTATCATGAACACGTCAATAAATGAATTAGCAGAGCCACAAGAAATACGAACGGCCGAAAAAATCCTCGATGAAGATGGCTGGGTATTAAACGAGGCTGGGATACGAGAAAAAATAATCGACAAAGAAAAAGTACGGTTAGAATTTGATATAGTTGTTCCGCAAATCGAATTTTTAGTAAAAACCGCAGATACCATAAAAACAATGTGGAGCCGTATTGGGGTAAAGCTCAACCTCACACACGTTGACGCCCAACGTATAGCCGAAGAAATACTTAAAACTCGCACCTACCAAATGGTACTGTTTGGAAACATCATACGAAATCGCGAAGATATACTTCCCTTCTGGCATAGCAGCGAACGTTTTTATCCAGGGTTAAACCTTGCGTTATATGAAAACCGTGCAGTCGATGATCTCTTAGAAAAAACACGCATCGAATTCAACCCCGAAAAACGCGCACTTCTACTCACAAAAATCTATGAATATATTCAAAAAGATACTCCGGCAATATTCCTCTATTCTCCAAACTACCTCTATGCAACCAATAAAAAAATTCTCGGTTGGTCCGAAGACACCGTTACTACAAGCGGAGATCGTTTTAAGCAAATCGAAAAATGGCACCTCTCTACAACACGAACATAGAAATAGCAATTTGCTTTTCCAATAAAACCTTGCTATACTATACACATAATAACGAATTACCTACTAATTAGTGAATGAAAAATATTTTCTCCCAATAGATTAAGACAGAGAATGTCTCTGTTTTGTTACTATAAAATAATTACCAATACTCAATAATCAATCCGCAACGCCGAGATGGCGGAACTGGCAGACGCACTGGCTTCAGGTGCCAGCGATCGCAAGGTCTTGGGGGTTCGAATCCCCCTCTCGGCACAGAGAGCAACAGCACTGCTGCACCCATCACCACCAACAAGTGTTGATGAGATAAACTAAGCCCACCAAAAACAAAGTACAATAAAAAAAATTTCCGAACGAATATCGTTCCAAAAAACATGCCCGCTGTGCCGACGAAACAAGAACAATCACTAAAATATAAAAAATATATGATTCAACACACAACAAAAAAATCATTACCAAAATTTCAAACCGTAAAAAAAACGACGCGCAGAACAATTCCAGTGCCCACGGTACGACACTTAACAAAACCAAAAGGAGAAGAAGTTGAAATGTTGCGCATAGTCCCACTGGGTGGGCTAGAAGAGGTTGGTCGGAACTCAATGTTCTTTGAGTATAAAAACGAAATTGTCATCATCGACATGGGTATCCAATTCCCCGAAGAAGAAACTCCAGGAATAGACTTTATTATTCCGAACACCACATACCTTGAATCAAAAAAAGCGAATATCAAAGGTATTGTTGTAACCCATGGTCACCTCGACCACATCGGCGCGATCCCCTACCTATTGGGGAGATTAGGTAACCCACCAATATACACGACCGCCCTAACAAAAGAAATGATCGCGAGACGCCAAGAAGAATTTCCTAATGCCCCAAAACCAAATTTTGTGGTAGTCAAAAACGAAGATAGGGTAACAATCTCAGAACATTTTTCTGCAGAATTTTTTGGCGTATCACACACCATACCCGACACGACCGGTGTAGTGTTAAAAACCCCCGCGGGCAACATAGTAAACTGCGCCGATTTCCGAATCGATTACGACGCGAATGGTGGCCCAATGAGCTTAAACGAATTTGAAAAAATTGGAAAAATGGGAATTGACGTGTTGCTCCTTGATAGCACAAATGCAGAGGTCGAAGGAAAATCTATTTCCGAGCGCGATGTAGAGCGAAACATTGAAAAGCTATTCGAGGGCGCAAATGGACGTATTATCTTGGCTACATTCTCATCAATGTTAACGCGTATCGCCGAGATTCTACGCATTGCAGAGAAAATTGGCCGCACGGTTGCAATTAACGGTTTCTCAATGAAGGCAAACGTACAAATCGCCCAAAACCTTGGGTACATCAAAGTAAAAAAAGGCTTAGTTATCCCCGTAGAAGAAATAAAAAAATTACGCGACGATAAAATCTTGGTATTAACAACTGGCGCACAAGGAGAATCGAACGCCGGGCTCATGAGAATCGTAAGTGGTGAACATCAACACCTTGAAATCAAACCAGGAGATACGGTCATATTTTCTTCGTCGGTCATTCCAGGAAACGAACGCAGCGTACAAACTCTTAAAGACAATCTTGCCCGCCAAGGCGCAAAGGTACATACGTCAAAAATGTTAGACATCCACTCAAGCGGCCACGCTCCAAAAGAAGAATTAAAACAAGTAATTAAGTTAATCAATCCAAAATATTTGATTCCGATTCACGGATATTATTTCATGCGGTTTACCAACGCTGAATTGGGGCAAGAAGTGGGAATGCCGAAAGAGCGAACAATAGTCATGGATAACGGCGAAGTATTTGAAATGTCGAGTAAGGGGGGGCGCATCACCAGTGAACGCATCGATGCCTATTACGTAATGGTCGACGGCCTTGGCGTAGGTGACGTTGAAGAGGTGGTGCTACGTGACAGAAAGATGCTTGCAAGCGAAGGAATGATTGTGGTGATCATTACGCTTGCCAAAGAAGGTGCGCGGCTACTCAAGAACCCAGACATTATCTCACGTGGTTTTATTTATCTTCGCGAAAATCAAGAGCTCTTGGAAGAAATGCGTAGAAAAATAAAAAATATCATTATACGCATGCCAAAAGATAGGCCACTCGACGACGATTACCTAAAAACCCTAATCCGCGACCAAGTTGGGCAATATGTGTACGTAAAAACAAAACGACGTCCGATGGTATTGCCTGTGATTATTGGGGTATAATACAAAAATCAATATGAAACCCATTCTCATCTCAGGAATCCAACCGAGTGGCAAACTCCATCTCGGTAATTACTTCGGTGCACTCAAAAATTTTGTTGATCTACAAAATTCAGAAAAATATGACTGTTATTTTTTTATTGCTGACTATCACTCACTAACGGAAGAATTCGACCCAAAAGAAAAGCTTCTGCAAAGCATTGACCTTGCGGCGACATTTCTCGCCGCCGGACTCGACCCAAAAAAATCAACGATCTTTATACAATCCGACGTTCCACAAACAACAGAACTGGCTTGGGTTTTAAGCACCATCACACCCTTCGGCGAACTGCGTCGCATGACGCAATTTAAAGAAAAAGGCGAGGGAAACGTCGGCCTCTTTACCTATCCCGTACTCATGGCGGCAGATATTCTTTTATATAATGCCGCCGTAGTTCCTGTAGGAGACGACCAATTGCAACATCTCGAATTCGCGCGCACCCTGGCGCGAAAATTCAATAGCAAATTCGGAGATACATTTACCGAGCCAAAACCATTACTCACAAGTACGTCACGAGTAATGAGCTTAAGCGACCCCAATAAAAAAATGTCGAAGTCCGAACCGAGTGGTTGCATATTTTTAGACGACCACCCCGCCGCAATTGATGCAAAAATAAAAACTGCAGTAACCGACTCCGGAAAAGAAATTACCTATGACGAAAAAACAAAACCGGGTATTGCAAACATGCTTTTGCTCATGAGCGCGCTAGAAGAAAAGCCGATATCCGAACTCGTAAAAATATTCGCAGGTCAAAATTATAGCGAATTTAAGCACGCCCTTTCCGATAGCGTCGTCGACTATTTCAACAATTTTCGCGAAGCAAAAAAATTGTTACTGACGAATCCTAAAAAAATTCTTAACGTATTAGCGACAGGCAAGAAAAAAGCCGCTGCAATTGCAGCGGGAAATATGAAAACGATCCGAGAAAAAATTGGAATCTATAGAGACTGAGAAACTTTAGGAAATTCCCACAACTTCAAAGATTTTCCACAATAAGAGCATTGATTCCTTCGCTCGGCGCATTTCACGCAATGTTTCAAACCTGAATTGATCTTATGCTTTCTGCATACCGGACAAAGCCTGGCCATCATCGAGGTAAAAATCTCATTCTGACAACCACGACACAACCCAGCACGAGATGCAGCCATAACGCTCCTTAAACCCCAAAGAGCTCCCAAAATACTAACATCTTATAATAATATCTGTCAAGTTACTTCGGGGCCAATGATTGTTTTCAAAAAAATCACAAAAATTAAAAATATCCGCCATCGGCGAATACAATAGTTTTTATTTCGTCATCCAGGAAGTCCGGGCAGCACTGGGTCACAAGAGTCAATAAAAAGAATGCGACCGTCATTGGGATTAATACGAATATGCCCACAAATAGCGGTGCAATTGTAACATCGAACCTCGCCGGTATATCGAAACAATCGAAGCTCAAGATGCGCGCATTCCCCTTGCCGCATAATGGCCCGACTAAATCGCACAATAAAATCATGATTACTTAGTTCTTCAATCGCACCACGCGATTCAAGAAATAGTCGATGGCAGCCACAGCACCACACCGCACGCTCAGAAGGCGGAGTCAAATACAGCCGAAACCCAAGGTTGTGAGCACAAGGCTGATTGGTAATTTGCATGTGCCGCCTCTCTACTTGTTCCACATACAAGCGTCACCGAAATTACACGGATGAACAAGGCGTAATTTCCCATCTTCTCCACGCACCAGCTGCACCGCTCGTTCAACAGGAACATTATCGGGAAATATATGATCTTTCGCGAGCAAAATCGGGAGGTTTGGAACATCAGTTAAATCATAGTACAACGCCTCTTCTGAATTCCCAATCCATCCAGGCTGCAGCAACGCGACACGCTTCCCATCTAGGGTATTACCAACAGATACAACATAATAAGTTGTTTGCTGCGTTGGATCATATAGTGTCAAGCGACTAACATCCAAGGCCCTACCCTGCGCACGATTAATGGAAACAATCAGAAGAAACCCAGAAAGCAAAAGGCATGACGCAGACAGAATCCTAACCCTACGAGATAATGAAAAATCATTAAGGGAACACCCCAACACACAAGCAATAACACCAAGCATCAACAGTCCATACGCCCAACCCATCACCATTCTCCATATATCAAAAGGCTAAGAACTACTATACAAAACTTAACTCCGTTCGTCAAATTATTATATAACCACGTAACCCCTCGCGCTCTCTGTTTCGAGAGACTAAATATTATTTTCGAAAATCATTCCGCTCACATCGAGCGGTTTTTTGTG
>CAYJQG010000014.1:0-22258 GCA_964372325.1 uncultured Candidatus Saccharibacteria bacterium | reverse complement strand
TTAAATTTCATCGCCGTTCCATCTAGTTTCTTCGCTCCGCACGGGCAAGGGTCGTTACGCCCGACTTTATCTTCTCCGGCAATGACCGATGACGTATTACCCATGACATTGGTCTTCAATACTTTTTTGTCATGGTTATCATCATGGTCATGGTTATCTGCCATCGTTTGCAATTTCTCCAAATTCTCCTTGACCCATGTTTCAAATGTTTCGATCAATCCTTTAAATAGCCCATGACCTTCACGACGATACTCTGCCAATGGGTCGTGTTGGCCATATGCACGGAGGCGCACGGCATCCGCAAGGGCTTCCATTTCCCCTAAATGGTTCATCCACAACATGTCGAGCATCGAGAGTACTAACGGCGTAGCACTTGGCGTTAAACGCTTTACGTCTTGCGCGGGAATACCGTTTTGCTCAGCGCTTTCCGCACCCGCTACTTTAATTTCAAAACTTCCCCCAAGGATTTCTTGCCTCTTTTTATATATCGCGAAACGTTGCTTGTTCATCACATCGTCATATTCCAACAAATGTCGACGCGAGTCGAAATGAAAACCTTCTACTTTTTTCTGCGCTTCTGCGATCGCCCCCGAAATTAAACGCGCACTAATTGGCATGTCGTCTGAAATATCAAAACGCTCCATCATACTTTTTAACCGGTCCCCACCAAACACACGCATTAAATCGTCTTCAAGCGACAAGAAAAAATGCGACGAACCAGGGTCACCTTGGCGTGCGGCGCGACCACGAAGCTGGTTGTCGATGCGCCTTGCTTCGTGCCGCTCGGTGCCAATCACGTGCAACCCGCCAACGTCTTTTATTTTTTGGCTCTCTATAATGTCGGGCGGATTACCACCCAAAATAATATCCACGCCTCGACCGGCCATGTTGGTTGCAACGGTTACCGCCTTATATCTCCCCGCTTGAGCAATAATCGCTCCTTCACGTTCATTGTTTTTCGCATTTAACATTTCGTGAGGCACACCTGCATGGTGCAACAAT
Organism: uncultured Candidatus Saccharibacteria bacterium; assembly: GCA_964372325.1. Classification (GTDB taxonomy): domain Bacteria; phylum Patescibacteriota; class Minisyncoccia; order UBA6257; family JAUSGH01; genus CAYJQG01. Next base: position 21,256 of record CAYJQG010000014.1, on the reverse strand, counting down.
TTTGATAATTCTTCATTTTTTTCTATAGAAACGGTCCCTACAAGTATCGGTTGGCCACGCTCGTTCCTTGCTTTAATATCGGCAATGATTGCGTTGTACTTTGCTGCTGTTGTTTTATAAATCACGTCTGGTTCATCTTTCCGAACCATTGGGCGATTGGTTGGAATAGTTACCACCTCTAGCCCATACACCTTGTCGAACTCTTCTGCGGAAGTTTGCGCGGTGCCTGTCATGCCACCCAATTTTTTATATAAACGAAAATAATTTTGTATTGAAATCTGCGCGTACGTGCGCGACTCTTTTTGCACCATCACCCCTTCTTTTGCCTCAATCGCCTGGTGCAACCCCCCAGAATATCTCCGCCCTAACATTAGGCGCCCAGTAAACTGATCGACAATAATAATTTCATCGTCTTTTACCACATAATCTTTATCACGATTATACAAACCATGCGCTTTCAAGCTCTCTTGTAAATAATGGGTAAGCTTTGAATGCTCGGGGCTATACAGCCCAGTGATATTTAGTGTTTTTTCGATTTTATCAATTCCGCTTTCGGTGATATCTACCGTATGGTGTTTTTCACCCACTATATAGTCCACTCCACGCTCAAGTCGCGATACTAACCGTGCAAATGTTTTGTAGTAATCGCTCGACTCGATGTCGGGGGCAGAAATAATAAGCGGCGTACGCGCTTCATCGATTAAAATACTGTCGACTTCATCGATGAGTGCATAATTCCATTTTCGTTGTACTTGATCCTCGGGCTTATATGCTAAATTATCACGCAAATAATCAAAACCAAATTCATGGTTTGTGCCGTAGGTAATGTCAGCAAGATACGCTGCTTTGCGACTTATGGGCCGGAGGTATTCCTGCTGCACTAAAAAATTCCCCGTCACATCTCTTTCTTTGTCGATTAATACTTCGCCATCCTTCTTGATGTGGTATTCGGGGTCATACATTAACGCACCTTCATGCACCAAACACGCAACGCTCATGCCCAATGCGTGGTAAATTTGCCCCATCCAAACGGCGTCGCGCTTTGCAAGATATTCGTTAACAGTTACCACGTGCACACCCTCGCCACTTAACGCGTGCAAAAATACCGGGGCAGTTGCCGCGAGTGTTTTACCTTCGCCGGTACGCATTTCAGCAATTTTTCCATGCGCAAGAGCGATACCGCCCATTAACTGTACATCGTAATGACGCTGGTGCAGTGTACGACGCGCTGCTTCGCGCACTAATGCGAACGCGCGAGGAAGAATACGCTCAAGTTCTTGCTCGCAAGATTGCTTCGTCGGCTCTGCCCCCTCGTAGTGACGGAGGCGTTCGCGTAATTTCTGACTTTCATTGCGTAAAAAATCATCCCCCAGTGCTTTAATCTCGGGTTCAAGCGCATTAATTTTTACTACAGTCTTCCGCAACTTTCGTTCGGGACCAAAAAATGATAACCAGCCTAGCATGCAGATAGTCTACAACAACATCCCCGTTAAGCAAAGACTCAACTCTTTACATTATAAATGATTAGTCATTTATAATGTAAAGAGTTGAAAAAGCAAAAATCCTCCGTTTGGAGGATATATAATGAGCAACGAGGTGAGATGAGGTTAGGTGAGGTTAGGCAAACCAATCTCCGTATCTCAGTTTTAGAAACAAACCACGCAACAACTTCGACCACGTCCAATCCCTGCCCTCGAATTTTTCTGCACCGTGTATGAGCATTGCCCGCAGATTTTCTTCTCCCTCCCTTGTAAGTAGCCTCATGTATGACACGAGCGGAGTACGCAAGGTAATGCCATGGTTATCACTCAACTCCAACCTATAACCCGGCTTAATAATGCCATGCTGCATAAGCGAACTTCCAAAGCAAGAACCAATAATAAACAATTTACGCATTGGAAACACTCCGAAATCTCCAACTGCACCATACATAGCTGCAAGACTTTTCCCGTCGATCATTGCCACATCAAGAAAGCAGTCTTCGGAAAAAAATATGCGTAGCGCAAACTTTTGGAGCTGTTCGTCGTTAAGCTCCCAGCCTTCAGTGGCAATGCCCTCGTCCATTGCCATACGCGTGCGCTTTTCAAAACCCTGGTGTGATGCCGGTTTTTCGTCGGGCTCCTCAGCTTTCACTTCCTTGACTCCTACCAGCTTACGAAGAACTCTCGCTATTCTACCACACTATTTATTATTATGCAATGCTTTATATTTTATGATCTCTTTTCGTAACATATCTTTCACCGCATCAACTGCAGCATACAAATCGTCGCTTTCGTATTCTGCGCGTATCATTTTTTGAGGAAGATCCAAATTTACTTCTGCGCGATACACCTCACCCTTATTATGGTGCATACTGGTACGGCCAACCTCAATGCGCGTTAATACCCCACCCTCGAGCTCGAGTTTTTCCAACAGCTTGCCGAGGCTACCGATCTTCTCGTTGATATACGCCTTAATGGTTGGAGTTATTTCAAGATTTGTTGATTTGAGTTGGAGACGCATAAGATAAAAAATTAGAAATTTATTTATACGTAGATAATTTCTTCTTCTAATGTAATACCAAATTTTTTCTTTACGGCTGCTTTTGCAAGTTTCACGAGCGCTCTCACATCGGCTGCAGATGCGCTTTGTACGTTTACAATAAAATTCGGGTGTTTCGGCGAGATCATTGCACCGCCGCACGTAATACCTTTTAGCCCCGATTCAGCAAGTAAATATGCGGTCGGAACCACGGGGAATGGATCGGTTTTTACCACATGTGCTAACGCCGCACGATGCCTTTTAGGCACAGTGCGCACGTCGACATTTTTAAACATGCTTCCGATGTTTGGATATTCCATTGGGTGGCGCGAGGCGCGATATGCGATTTTTTCATTTGTTGCATATTTAATTGTTGCCGGATCGCCACTTGTTAACGCAAAACTTGCTTCGAGAATTATTTCTTTCCCATCGTGCTGCTTAAATATACTATCGCGATAACCAAAAGCGCACTCTGAATTTTTGCGCTCAATAAGTTTTGAATTCTTTTTACTGATATCAAGACTTTTCACGCTCACAATATTGTCCTTGGTTTCTCCGCCAAATGCACCAGCATTCCCACGAATCGCCCCGCCAACAGTGCCGGGAAGCCCCCCTGCCCACTCAAGCCCAGAAAGTCCGTGGTCAGATGCAAAATTCAATAAATCGCTCATCATCACTCCGGTACCAACGCGCACTACCGTTCCCTCTTGGCGCAATAATTGGATATTTGGTTTTAGTACAAGTCCGTCGATACCGGAATCGTTAATGAGTAGGTTCGTCCCACTACCAAAAATAAAAATTGGTTTTTTTGCTTCCTTTGTACGCCAATAAGCCACTGCCTTGATTACTTCTTCGATATTTTTCCCTTCAAAAAAATACCGCGCGACGCCGCCGATACGGTAATGACAATGCTCGCTTAATTTGACGTTCTCTTGAAACATACGAAGCGCTTCGAGCCTTGAACGAATACTAAGAACCGATCGCTAGTGGTGACCTCCAATTCTATTTGTGTTAATTGAGTGCGCGTCCTAACGATCGGTTCTTAATGTTCGTCTTTACGATCAGTATAGTTATTCTTTTAATCACATGCAAATCAAAAAACCGATCGTTGTGATCGGTTAGATATCGCGCATCATAATTTTTCCATCAGCAGTCGGATTTACCGAGACAATACCCACGGGACGTTGCAGTCCAGAGTCACCCTCGATGAATTCGATAAATTTTCGTGCTTCTTTCGGGAGGTCAGCCACTTTCTTGACATGGCTGATGTCTTTGTTCCATCCAGGAAGCTCAATAACTTCTCCTGGTTTTGAGTCTCCACACATTTGCTGATTTCCCACCGCATCCCACAGCGCATCACCACAGTACCAGCCATCGTCTTTTGGCACACGCAATTCTTGAACCCGATGTATTCCCCAACCATTTTCTAGCTTCCCTCGGCTATTTCTACTGTAATCATACGAAATGCACACGGGAATTGTTTTTAATCCCGAAAGTTGATCAAGGTTCGTAATCGCCAGCATATCAACTCCATCGTTTAATGCAATTCCATATTTTAACGCAACAAGGTCGAGCATACCCACACGAAACTTTCCTTGCCATGGATTTTCGGGATTGTATCTATCTTTAAAATATTCGCCGAACTTTGCGTCTTCGGTTACGAGCGGGCCCGCACCATGGCGATGCGCATACGGGCGCATGATCCCCCACTTCGTTACCTTATACCGCGACGCACGCCTATTCAGTTCGAAATATTTTGTACTACGCATGAGTTCTGCGGCATTGTGCCAAGTAGTTTTAGATTGCGTCACGTGCGGGGCAAATCCACGTTCTCGGTCGAGCAATGCGCCTTGCGCGCCTTCAAATACTATTGATTCGCCGTCGTGAAGCGCACTACGCAACACTTCTTCGTCAGATGTACAGTGAATTCCATGCTCATTAATAAATCGTATATACCCCTCCATTAATTGCTCGTGATTTAATAGTGGAACAAATCGTGCGTATGTCTCTTGCATTACTTGATGAATATTCGGATCGCCGACATTCTCCTGCATTAACTTTTCCGCCCAACCACGTGACTCTTCACACAAGTTCTTTAGACACGTAAGTGCACGCCCAGATGCAACATCATTTAGCGTAATTCCCCTACTGGCTTCATGGTCGCGTACTGCCTCGCCAACACCCATTCCGCAAGAGCCGCGTCGTTTTTCTGCCGCCAACTCCTTGAACTGACAGCGCATTTGGTGCGCTGGCGTAATAATTGCAGCGCTCGGGTCAATTATGAGTCGCTGATATGCATTCCCCACGCCTTTTTTCACAAGCATATCGCCTTCGTGAATCAGATTGTCTGGCTTTATGTACATGAATCGCGAGAGTAACGTCCTTGCAGAGGGCAAAAACATTCCTGCGCCGAATTGTGCGAAGCAATGCCAAATATCATTCTTCGGTAGCACCACATTGTGCCCGGCTTGGGCTGCACCGTTGTAGCGCACGATAAGCGATGCATCGCGCAACCGCGTCAAAAAATCTGCGATCGTTCCTTTGCCTTCGTCACCGAATCCAATTCCTGTCACGATATCAATATTATCCATCTTGCACCTCCGTTTCTTTTTGTACACGTTCGTCGATAAAGCTACTCATCATGGGCATCACTCGCTCGAATGCCTTACTCTTCCCACACAGCCCATCGCTCAACATAAAACGACGATAACCAAGGCGGTACATCAATTCCAAATCTGCGATATCTCCCCATGCAACTTGCTCGCTCGCTTCGAGTGACGTTAGGATTCTCGAGGCAACAATCGCGTTTGGGTCACGCGCAACCATAAGCTCCAATGCAGCGAGCATTGCTACCTCACGCCCCTCGAGGTTCATAAACAAATCGTCGCGTGCAGCCATTATTCTCACTTTATCGCGTACCCCAAGATAATCATTCTGCACAAAGTCTATCCCCTTCGGCGATTCAATCTTCGCAACAATTTCTGCCCTAGAATCTTCTTTAAGTACCGCCTCGATGTCTGCCAAATTTTCCGTAAATGAAAGCATGTAGCCATGCATGCCGAGCTTTTTCGCGGCTCGAATGTAACGCTTATCTTTTTCAGTAAGCACTCCCTCTATCACAAGTGACGGATGCTTAATGTTTACCGGCTGACCTTTGCCAACCGCAAACCTTGGAGCGTCTTCGAGAATCAACCTATTACCATCAACGATTTCTACAATTGTTGAAACGCATTCTTTAAAATGGATCTTCGCCGGCAAATCAACGCTAATGCGGTGACTCAGCTCTACGACTTCATATTCAGGATCGGCCCACGATGTAATGCGCAACTGCCTTGCCTTGAGGTCGATCCACAATCGCTTTTCCCCACATTCAGCTTGGAGACACCGCAGCACCTCCTCGGGAGTTTCCTTCACGGGCTCAACAGTATTGAAGCGCAGTTCATTCACCAACGAATGTCCAATAATCAAATCCCTATGCCTTGCGAGCGGGGGCAACGTGGCGATGAGTTCCATGACTTCTTCTCCTATGAATTTCAATGAACGCCTACAGCATAACACGTCTTTTATTTTTATGCAAATTACCCACCAACCCATGATCGTTTGTTAATCGAAAATCTTGTACAGCCCGATACATCGCTATGGTGCGCGTTGTGTTTAATCATCTCGAATTATCGCTTAACTGACGATCGTCAGTTAAGCGATAATGGAAAAAATCCGACGCTTGTCGGATTTGTATATACTAAATTTCAAATGACTCTCTGTTCTTCACGCCTTCTTCTTTTGAGTTTTCGGTCACCAATGTCTTTACTGGAGTAAGTTCTCCTTGCTTCATCTCGCGCACGATAGCAAGAGCCTTTCTTACTGCTATGATTCTAGGCCCAGTCTGTTCTCGCTTCTCCATGTCTTCAACATAACCATCGAGTGTGCGAGCTCCGCTACCGAGCGCAACAATACCTAAAACAATATCGGCGATTGCCTTGTCCTCTGGTAGCAAGACCACATTACTCACGCCCAGCGCTTCTTGCCAACGACGCACGATGCGTTCGTTTGTGCTCCCACGATGCTCACGATGAACCATGTACACGTTGCCGTTGAAATTTTTCTTCAACTTATCAAAAACCGTAGTCGCCGCAGCCGTCAGTCGCTCACCTCCAAAATATTTCTCAAGCATATCGCGCGTAAGATCATCGTAATAATCTTCATCGCCAGTAAAAATAAAGAAACGATTCTTCGCCGCACCGAGATCGCACATATAGGCGTATACATACGCCATAAATTCGTATGATTCCTTCCCAGTTCCCCCGCCACCATATTCAAGCCACAACTTTTTGAGCCATTGATCCATTTCTTGGATGTTTCCAAAATCTCCCACCTGGATTGGCGCCTTATCACTATACACATCACCGATTGCCGCAGTACTTACCGCAAAATTTCCACCAAGGTAGCCGAGACCCATCAACTGCCCGGCGATCATCGGTATTTTATCGAAGAAAATCTTCGGAAGGGTTCCCATGGAACGAGTCACGTCGAACGCAAAAACCAGTGCACTTTCTGCGGTGCAGCGTAGTAGCCTATTCTTTGGACGCAGTGCGCTATCAATCTTTTTCGCTGCACGCCTCAGCGCTCGTTCCGCGATGTCGCTGTAGCCCCTCGAATTATCCACGCGTCTATTATCTGTTACGTCGCGATCGTAATAGCTCCCGCCGCCGCCCATGTCTTTCCTCGCTTATGAAGTTGCTGCATACAGCGTAGACTATATTGTCCAAAAAAGCAAGTCCCAGCCGATTGGCTGGGATAAATATCGTTACAATCGCAATGGTCTGACAGTCGTCGGACCTTGCGATGACAATTGCGAATATATTTTAGAATCACAATGACGTTTAACTAAATTTCCATTGATTCGTCGGATTTGTCTTCCTTGCCTGACTTGACCCCTATTTCTTTTTTCTTCTTCTTGCTTTCCTTTTCGACCTTCTTCCGATCCTTCAATTGCTCGGCCAATGCCGTCAAAGATTTCCTCACTGCCGCGATGCGTTCCGGGCTTTGCGGCTCGTATTTCTTACCCTCCATTTCCAACGGACGATTTTTAATATCTTCGATATATTCATCAAGCGTACGCGTTCCACCTGCGAGCGCAATAATACCGAGCATGGTGTCGGCAATTGCCAACTTCTCTTCCAACTTCACCACATAACCATCACCCAAAACCTTTTTCCACAGTGCGATCGCTGCCTTTTCCATAGACTCACCGTAACACCTTGTATAAGTAGGAAAAATCAGAAAAACGTTGCCCGAAAACTTTTTCTTTAGCTTACTGAACACCGCCTCAGCGGCGACTGTTTCGCCTTCAATCCGCGGACCACCAAAAAATTCCTCCAATTGCTCCGCCCCCAATGTTTCTCTAAAACGTTCATCCCCGACGATAATGCAAATTGCGCGTTTCGCCTTCGACATTTTGCACCTATTGGCGTAAAACCAGGCAGGAAATTCGTAAGATTCACGGCACGGGTCAGAACCGCCACCTCCGCCACCCTCAATCACCAAAGAACTCAATTGTTTATCTACCTTACGAAGTTCAGAAAAATCTGCAATTTGTAGCGGAGAACGATCATAATCCACATCTCCCACTGCCGTGATGCTCACCATTGGGTCTTTTAAATAATTATTCATCACAATCTGGCCAGCAATCATTGGTGCTTTATCCCAAAACACTCTGGGCGTATCTCCCATTGAAGCAGAAACGTCGAATACGATTACTGCCACGTCTCCGGCATCTACCTCAAGCTTTCTTTTCAACGCTTGCGTTTCTTTTACTTGATCACTTCTCGATGTTGCAGCTTGTGCCGCTCGTGTATACCCACTGCTTCCACGAGAACCGCTATCAGAAACATCGCGATCGTAATAACTTCCGCCGCCACCCATGACTCCCTCCTCGGCTTTTTAAGTTGCTGCATACAGCGTAGACTATATTGTCCCAAAATGCAAATCCCAGCCGATTGGCTGGGATAAATATTTAATTGAGATTAATTTTCGAAATGGGCTTCGCCGCCAACTTCTTCTTCTCATTTTCCGCTTCGCCCGCATCATCGCCATCAAGCATAACAATCTTCCGCTCTTGAATAAGACGCACAATGTCAATTAGCCCCGGAACAAGATTGCGCTCAATGATGCCCCTTAACAACTCTTTGATGTTCTTGGGGAGTAACCGCCGTGAAGACGATTCCAAAATTCCAAATAGCGTCATGCGGTCGATTTCAAGCTGACTTGCGCTTAAGATTTTATCGTCAACCGCCTGCTGTAACATTTCCGCCGTCACCTTCTCCTGCTTTGCGATATTACGCAAACGATTGGCATTAATAACGATGCTTTCGATATTTGCCCCAGAATAACTGGCTGTCGAATTTGCGAACGCATCGAAATCTACGATGTCGGTCTTGATCTTATACCGCTTGAACATTACTGCAAAAATTTCTTTGCGCTCTTCTTCGCTTGGCATCGCCATGAGGAACCGATCGTCGGTTCGACCATCGCGCTTTAGCGCAGCATCAAGTCGGTCTGGCCTATTGGTGCACGAAACCACGAACACTTTGCCCCTGATCTTCGGGTCAGACAAGAATTCCATCCACATCTTCATTAATCGTTCCGAAACTCCGGAGTCCCCCTTCGGAGAATCACGCCCGGCTTCGGCTAAATCAGCTTCGTCGTTCATCACCACAATTGGAGCCAACTCACGAAGACCCTGCATCATGCGCTCTGCGCGCGATTCAGACTCACCAACCCACATTGACCTCAGGTTCTTAATCTTCACCAACAAGAATCCCAACGCTTTTGCCAATGCTTCAACGATCGCGGTTTTACCAGTACCTGGCGGGCCCATTGCTAAACATCCCATAGGTGCAAGCGAGGCATCACCCGAAAGCATTGCTGCAATAACTTCTCCAAAATAATCCTTCACGTGTTTCAAGCCGCCGATATCTTCAAATCCACGCTCGGGCTCAATAATTTCGAAAAGATCACCCCACATTTCATTCAACATCCGTATCTTCTCGCGTTTCAATGTCTGAAGATCGATGGTATTACTTCCCTTTTCTGCCATGCGCAGAATGTTTAAGAGTTGCCCCAAATGCATTCCACGAGTTACCGCGGCGAGCACCTTTGTGTCAACTTCTTTCTCGAGTTTGATGTCTTTATAATCATCACCGAGCATCGTCTCCCAAAATTCCAAACGCTCTTTTTCGTTAGGTTTCGCAATGAACACACTTCGTACACCAGGCGCTTCGCGAAGCTCCTTGGCCACACTTGACCTATCGAGGCAAGTCATAAACACAATGTTCTTGCGCCCCTTAATGCGACGATCGCCAGTCCAGTTTTCAATACGTTGCACAATTTCCAGTTTCGCATCTTGTAGGCCGCCAGCGCCCATCCCCGCGGGGACCAAGCGATCAACGTTTTTGATAATCACCGCAACTTTATCTTTTTCCTGCAACACCTTTTGAATAAGTTCAAGCGCTTTGTTCGGTTCCTTAGGAATCGCTCGTTTTTCTTTAAGCTTAGCCTTTACCTTCGCTACCGGATCACTGTCATCATCGTCTTTTTTCCCCTTCTCTTCAAGTAATCCATTAATCTTTTTAAATTCATCTTCCATCTCCTTGGTTTTAAACCTAAACCCATCGGCAACATCGTAGAACAATACCATTTCACGCTTACTGCATGCACGCCACAGAAAATCTTGTAATCTTCCATAGGCAATCTCTGGCTCGTCATCGGCGTTCGGATTTTTGAGTAGCCCCACAATATCGCCGTGAAGCAGAAATACTCGTGCCACTTCAGCTTGGAAAGACTTACGAACTTCTTCCTTATACCAAATTGGCCACGCGTCGTTATTACTCATAACCTATTCACCCTCCTTCAAAAAGTCCCTATGCTCGACCCCTTCGGGGATTGGTTGCCCCTCAATTTCTGCACCCACAATCCTCAACGGGATCCCCAATTTCTGCGCAAGCGCACAGAACTTCTTCAATTCCTTTTCCAGTTCTTCCTTTTCAGTGAAGTGTTCGAAGCGCACCTCGGTTTTTCCGTCCCTACCCATACTAATACGCAGATACTTATGCACGTTACTCATGCTTTTCTCCCTCCAACAGGAGCCGTGGTGCTTCGTTTTTCACTTTCACTTCAGTAATTCGCGTCTCGTAATCCAATATATCCGCCACCATCGCAAGCACTTCAATTTGAAATCGCGCCGTGACTTCATCGGTAATACCCTCCACTTCGCCTTGCTCAGATGCATTCGTATAAGTAGCCTTGGCCTCCAAGCATCCGCTATCAATCGTGAATGTGACGCGGCCCGAATTCTTTACATGCTTTTTCGCCTTCTTTAGTGCCTGCTCCAACAGCTTTTTTACATCAGCATCACTCAACCGCGAAAGCCATTCGGCAAACGCACTGTCTTCCTCGCCAATATCCTGCAATAGTTTTGCATCAATCTTTGGTGCTTCAACCTTTTTTTTGAATACTAACGGTTTTGGAACTGGGATACTCAATGCCACATATGTTCGATAACCAACATCACATGGCATGTTCATCTTTTCCTTTATCAAGTTGCTGCCTCTATAGTACTACTATTCTTTCTAAAATGCAAATGGGAGGTGAGGTGGTTCGTGCGAACATCGCCACTATCTTTTCTCGTCAGATGCTCCGCAATAGACAAATAGCTCTCGCGCGTCGTCGGCAATAATCACAACAATTTGCGCTTCGCCCTTCGCTTCACCTTCGGCTACGCCTCGGAACTCACACAACAAATTGTTGTGTATTGCCCTCCTCTGCGCTCGGCTATTTGTGGCTATTCCTGCCTGCCGGCAGACAGGCCTGTCTACCGGTAGACAGGGGCGACTTGGCATGGTCCCCGCCTACGGCGGGGCGAATCGAGCTGAACCCTTTCATGGACCATGCCCGTTGTTCGAACGAAAAGAATCATTCTGTTTTTGTGCGTACGATATCCGTTCGGAGATATTCTACCCATGCTTATATTCGAAAAAATATATTGATTTTCTTTATTTAAAAATGCTACGCTATCTCTATGGTTATCAACTGGTATGGTGAAGGGGCGTTTAGGGTGCAGACTGGTGCACTTACTATATTAACTGATCCATTCGAGTCCTCTACCGGACTCACTCCTCCGCGTTTTAGAGCTGACCTCATTCTTAAGACTGGTCTATTCGATTCCTATATATCATCGAAGACACAAGAGGGGCAGCATATTATTGGTGCTGGCGAATACGAAGTGCAAGGTATCGACGTTATGGGATATACCGCGGGTAAGGGATGTGTATATGTAGTGAAAACCGAAGAAATAAAATTAGGTTTTTTGGGGCAACTAGCCACGGCCGACCTTAGCCCAGCAACCTTAACTGCACTTCGCGGTATTGATATATTATTTGTTCCCGTTGGTGGCGAACCGTGTCTCGATGCACCTTCAGCTGCAAAACTGGTGAAGCAACTCGAACCTCGCATTGTTGTCCCCTCGTTTTATAAAATTCCCGGGCTTAAACGTGCCGCAGCACCGGTTGCAGACTTCGAAAAATCGTTCGGCCAGCACATTGAAGAACACCAAGAAAAACTTACAATTAAGGCAAAAGACATCGCGTGGGAGGGTACAAAGTTAGTCGTGCTTAGTGTATAATTAAAGTGATCGTGAATATTGCGAATGGACAGCAAATAATGCAAATATAAAATTTATTTTATATATTCGCATTATTTATTATCAATATTCGTGTCATTTGCGAATACTCTCATGAACTTTTTTTATAAACTCCTCGACGAAATCCGCGACGCCGAGACCCACATTAAAACTCGCTGGGTGTATGGGGCGGCAACTTTTTCGCTCCTCCTCATTCTCGGGTTTTGGGCAACCACTTCAACGAGCATTGTACCAAGCATCGCTCAACCCGAAGAGCGCATAGCACAATTTGCAAGACTCCAACCCAAGCCCGAACCAGGAGTAGACGAGGTCTTTGTTGCGGGTCTCAGCACTATTTTGCGTGGGACGGGTTTGCGTTTAAGTCGCGGTATTGAGTTGCTTAGTGAGCTTATTTTTGGTAAACCAAAGACAATAGACATTGTCCCACCAACACTCTCGAAGTCACGGTGAAGTAAAAAATACCGATAAGGGAAAAGATACCAATATACGAATTGTACAAATGATACTAATATATACGAATATATTTTTTATATTAGTATGTATTCGCATCATTCGTGACATTGGTATATTGGTATCTTTTCCCTATGTAGTATCATCCCCAATATATTTATGGAAAATATCCAAAAACGAGAAATAACAACCGAACTCCAAGAGTCATATCTCGACTATGCAATGTCGGTTATTATTGCGCGCGCGCTCCCCGATGTGCGCGATGGGTTAAAGCCAGTACAGCGCCGCATTTTGTACACCATGCACGAACTTGGGCTTTCGCATACGGCGAAATCGAGAAAATGCGCAAAGATCACTGGCGACACCACTGGCAACTACCACCCGCATGGCACGATTGCGGTTTACGATGCCATGGCACGCATGGCGCAAGACTTTTCGTTGCGTTACCCCTTGATCATCGGCCAAGGTAATTTTGGTTCGGTTGACGGTGACCCACCAGCCGCAGAGCGTTACACCGAAGCAAAACTTTCGAAAATTTCCGACGAACTGATGTTCGACATCGAAAAAGAAACTGTTGACTGGCAACCTAACTACGATGCCGTGCGCATGGAGCCAAAATATTTCCCCGCAAAACTCCCAAACCTCCTCTTAAATGGCGCGGTTGGAATTGCAGTCGGCATGGCTACGAACATTCCGCCACATAACTTAGGTGAAGTTATCGACGCAACACTCCACCTTATTGACCACGGCGACGACACCCCTGAGGCGCTCATGGCGTACATCCAGGGGCCAGACTTCCCAACCGGTGGAGTAATTTATGACCGCAAGGCAATTGTTGCAGCATATTCAACTGGTCGTGGCGCCGTCACCATGCGCGGTGTTGCCGAAATTGTTGAACGCAAAGGTGGCGCCAAAGCAGAACAATTTAATATCTTGATCAGCTCTATTCCCTACCAAGTGAACAAAGCTGAACTGATTATTAAAATGGCCGAGCTCGTCACCTCGAAAAAGATTGAGGGTATCCGCGATATTCGCGACGAATCCGACAAAGAGGGTTTACGCGTGGTTATTGAGCTCAAAAATGATGCACCGCCGCAGAAAATTTTAAACCAGCTCTACCAATTTACCGATCTTCAAAAAGATTTTCATATGAACATGCTCGCGCTTGGGGGGAATGGGTTGCAACCACAAGTGATGTCGATAAAAGATGTTATCTCTGCACACATCGAGCACCGTAAAACAATTGTGCGCCGCAGAGCAGAGTTCGACCTTCGTAAAGCACAAGAGCGTGCACATATATTAGAAGGGCTCGCGAAAGCGCTTGGCTCAATCGATGCAGTGATCTCAACTATTCGTAAGTCTGCCGACCGCGACGATGCACGTAAGAATTTAATGGCGAAATTTAAATTTACCGAAATTCAAGCCAATGCCATTCTTGAAATGCGTTTGCAAACTCTCGCCGCGCTCGAACGAGAAAAAATTACTGCCGAGCTCAAAGAAAAGCTTGTGCTCGTCGCTGAACTACAACTGCTCTTAAAGAGCCCCGCAAAAATTCTTGGTGTTATTAAAAAAGAATTTACTGAACTGAGGGCAAAGTACGGAGACGAGCGTCGCACGAAGGTTATTTCGCATAGCCTTAAAGAATTTCGTGAAGAAGACTTAATCCCCGAAGCCGAAGTGATTATCACGCTTTCTGCAACGGGATATATTAAGCGCTTACTTCCCGACACGTTTCGCTCGCAGCATCGCGGCGGTAAGGGGTTGATCGGTTCCGAAGTTGGTGAAGATGATTTCTTAAAACATTTTACTTCTGCAAATACCCACGACAATATTTTATTCTTCACCGATAGCGGTCGAGTATTTCAAACCAAGGTGTACGAAATTCCCGAAGCTTCGCGCACTTCAAAAGGCAAAGCCATACACAACTTCTTAGAAATCCCCGCCGAAGAAAAAGTTAGTGCGGTTATTAGTTATGGGAAAAATGATAAGGGCTACCTAGTAATGGCAACTAAAGATGGCTTAATTAAAAAAACTAGGCTTGGAGATTTTGAAAACGTTCGTCGTAACGGCATTATTGCTATTAAGCTGAAGAAGGGCGACCAACTCAATTGGGTAGAACTTTCTTCGGGTAGTGACGATATTGTGATTACCACCGAGAAAGGCCAAGGTATTCGCTTTAAAGAATCGCAAATCCGTGCTATGGGTCGCACCGCAAGTGGCGTGCGTGGTATCCGCTTAAAAAATGGCGACCATGTGAGCTCGTTGGATATTATACGCAAAGATTTAAACAATGCTCGGCTCTTAACGGTAATGGCGCATGGCTATGGCAAACAAACGCCAATAAAGGAATATAAAGTACAGGGGCGTGGTGGTTCGGGTGTAAAAGCTGCAAAGATCACTCCAAAAACTGGGGCGCTCATGGCCGCATACCTTGTTTCCGAAGAAACCGAACTGTTTGCGCTTTCATTAAAGGGACAAATTATTCGCACGTCGCTTGACTCGGTGCGGATGGCGTCACGTGCGACGCAGGGAGTGAGGATTATGAACTTAGAGTCGGGAGACTCATTGATTGGGGTTATTTGTTTGTAACATATTTTTGACATTATCGTGAATGTAACCCCTGAGAAACCAACAAATAAAGAAATTAGTTTCATATTTTAAGATCGAACGAATTTTGCCCTCTTCAAAGGAGAACCCATGAAGTATTGGTTCAATGCCGTGCGGCGAATCTTCTTGGTAAAAAATACAAACTGTTTCATCTACTCTATTAATAACATCGTTGAAGACTGGGTCGCGAAAACGGTTTCGTTTCAAACCGAAAATATCAACATCTATCTTTTAGTGAACACAGCGCTCCTCTCTGAATTAAAGAAGACATTCGGCGCTGAGGCAAAACTCAACATCTCCGCCGACCTTCAAAGCCCATTCTCGCAAGATCCCGAAGACACAACGGCAGGGCTCGAGCTTCGTGTTACCATTTCCAACGTCAAATTTCCCGAACCTGCTCTGTAGCGAAGCCGTCGTTTCTCTCATCATCCGCACCAAACCTTCAAAGGGCGGTGCTTTTTTTTATTAAGCCTGGCATCACATTTTGTCCATTAGACCAAGAAATACGATAAAAAAAATATGGAGATACACATAAAATCTCGCCTTAGTTACGATCGTAACTAGGGCGAGATTTTATGTGTATCTCCAATAACGAATACTCCCCGAAAGGATATCGTTTCGAGAAACATCCCGCAGGACCCGCCCGTCATTAATATACTTTCAAATAAAGGCGGGGCCGAGGTAGAAGAAGATTTTATCGAAATAAAATCATTCTGTTTTTGAGAAACGATATCCGTTCGGGGAGTATTTTTATCACGTCATATTTTGAAAAAAAGGAAATACTATATATGCTATACTCATTTTATGACACGCAACCAACTCATTCTCTTCACTGTAACTGGGCTTTTTTTGCTTGGTGCGATACTTGTTTTTACTGGCATCTTGCCCGGGCTCCGCAGCACTGGCGACCAACCAGTTGAACTTATGGTGTGGGGCACCATTGACCGCATCGCATCATTTGATGAACTCACCAATGCGTATCGCCGAGCCCGCCCCAGCGTAACTTTCATCTACCGCAAATTTGACGAAGCTACCTACGAACAAGATGTCCTTGATGCCTTTGCAGCAGGGCGTGGCCCAGACATTTTTATGTTCCATAATACGTGGTTGCCCAAGCACCGCAACAAAATTGTCGCCAATGACCCCACTAAACTCTCGTTACTGAGCCTCCAGCAATACTTTCCGCATGTTGTTGAAAATGACTTTGTTTCCGACGGAAAAATTTATGCACTTCCATTATATATCGATACTCTTGCCCTGCTTTACAACAAGTCTATACTCGACAATTCTGGCATAGCGCTCCCCCCCACGACTTGGGCTGGAGTTGTTAGCGCCATACCAAAAATCCGTAAAATAAGTCGGTCGGGCGCTATTACTCGCGCCGCAATCGCACTTGGCGCCGACAATAAGAGCGTCAACAATGCGACCGATATTCTCGGCCTTACCATGCTCCAACGTGGCGCAACAATGACTGACCGATCGTTTACTAGTGCGCGTTTTAACAGTGACGAAGGCCTTGCCGCGGTAAAGTTTTATACTCAATTCACTAACCCGCGTAGTACAACATACACTTGGAATAACGCTCTCCCTTCCTCACTCGACGCATTTGCGCAAGAGAAAGTTGCAATGGTTATAGACTATCACCATGCACTCCCCACCATTAAAGAAAAAAATCCGTTTTTGAATGTCACTATTTCGCCCATGCCGCAATTTACTGATACACCAACAAACTATGCCGACTATTTTGGCCTTGCGGTGTCGGTGCACAGCAAGTTCCCCGCAGTGGCATGGGACTTTATACAAGCCGTTACCACCAGCACCAATATTATGACACGCTACCTTGCCGCTGCCCGCCACCCACCTGCGCTACGCGCCATGGCAGGTGCATTTACCAACGATGCTATGCTCCACGTGTTTGCAAAACAAATCTTAACCGCCACTTCGTGGAAACAAATCGACAATAATGCCATTACGAATATCTTTTCTGATATAATAAACAATATTGGCTCCAGGAAATTCTCTGCACAAGAAGCACTCACACTTGCGCAAGCTGCGGTTAATGAATTAATGTTCCGGCGCCGGTAAATATGAATGTATTCCGTACTCGTTTTTTGACTAACCTTGCTGCATTGTGCGCGTTATTTGCGCTGTTGTCTCCTATGGTCTATGCAGCAACCGACCCACAAGGAGACATTATCAATACTGCCAAACAAGAGCGGGAACCTGGCGGATTTTTGCGCAAAATTGGTAGCCTCGTGAGTTGCTCGGGAGTTACCAACCTTAGCGGTGAAAGTCCAAAACCCGATGACATCCTTAGCGGCGAGCTCCAACTCGGTTGCTCGTTGTGTGATTTTATCGATTTTTTCCAATCGGCGCTGAACATTATTGTACAGATTGCCGTGTTTCTGGTGTTTGTCTACGCATGTATCGGCGCTTATTATATTCTTCTAGCTGGTGGTAACCCAAAATTTCTAGAAACTGGCAAGAGTATTATTTATGGAGCAATTATCGGTTTTCTTATTGTACTCACTTCGTGGATTATGGTTGACACCGTGTTTAAGGTATTAAGCGGCGACAAGCTCGGCCCGTGGAACAAAATCGATTGCAAAAAAGGGTTTTCGACGAAAATTATTTCTGATAAGAAAACTTCAGATGCCCAGAATGGGTTTAACCCTGTCCAACAATCTCTATTTAACCTACTTCGTGATCCCAATAGCATATTAAACGACCCCAGTCTCGCCACTGGCTTTAATTCATTGACAACGGAACAACAAAATGCGCTCCGAAGCTCTTTAACTCCAGAAGAAAATGGCGATCTTGACTCCTTACTTTTCCGAAAAGATTCGATAAAGAGTACTTCTGTGATTTCACCGACGAGTGAACAATTTAGCCCTGGAAAATATGAACAAGAGCAACGCGAACGTGCAGCTGCACAACAATGGAATGACCAATTATTGAAACCCTTTATTGACAAGATTGCAGCCTATGACTTTGCGCAGCGTCAACCGTCGGAGGACAATAACCCCCCAAGACAACTCAGGGCTCAGCAACTCGAAGAACTCACGCCTAATATCCAGGAACATTATAAAAGTCTCTTGGCTGCTCGCGCAGCAATCACTATTAGTCTTGGGCAGGCTGTTGAAGCCAATCCTCAAGGAGATTTTGAAGTACTACAAAAACAAAAAGCTGAAATCAGTCGTAAAATTCATTACTATAATATTATCGAGCCAAAATAAAAAATAAATACTTAATTTTTTAAATTACTTACGTATATAAATCTATGCAAAGTTTTTCTCAAATATCTCTTTGTTATCGCCGCATCGCTGCGCTTATATGTCTTGCCACCTTATGCTTATTAACGATTCTCCCCATACACCCAGTGTTTGGAGTTAGCGTTCCGTTCCAAGAATCGAACGTCCCCCTAAATGCACTCCCCGGAGGAACTGGCGATGAGACCAAAGAAATTCAGGCTATCATTAATGAACATAAAGAGGCTCGATCTGGTGCAGCATTGGGCGAGATACGATTCAACAATCCTCTTTCCGTTGACAACCTCACCGAGCTTTTAACTCAAATCTACGCATTTGTCTTCGGCACCGCCGCGGCGCTAACGACCATCGCCATCCTCATCGGAGCGTTCCATATTATGATGAGCGAAGGTAACTCCGAGCGTCGCACGCGCGGGAAAAACTGGATCCTTTACTCTGTCTCTGGCTTTACGTTACTGCTTATGGCACGAAGTATTGCCCCGCTCATCGCCGACCTATTAACTGGGGTCACTACCGCGGCATCGCTACTCGACCGAGTTGCGGGAATTGCATTTACCGTTCTTCTCATATTGGCGACATTCCTTATCCTTTGGGCTGCATGGCTATACATGAGCGATAGCGGCGACCGTAAGAATATTACTGCGGCCAAGTCACGTATTCTTTCTGCGGCTATCGCCATTGCTATCGCGGTTTTTGCACGCACAATCCCTGCACTTATTCAAAGCTTACTTGGAGCTTAGAAAGTAAGACAACTCTAATTTTTTTTGTTATAATAAATTTTGAATCACCAAAGGTCGTCTAACTACGTATCTACTATTATGAAAAAACTTATTCAAACAGCGCTCTCATCTGCAACGCTTTTGCCATTACTTGCATTTGCACAAGATGCGCTGCCTAGTGTCAACATCGGTTCTCGCGGTGAAGCGATAGCTTTTATAGGCAGAATGGCCGGCCTCGCCTTTACCATACTTGTGGTTTTGGCTGTGTTTTTTATCCTGTGGGCTGCATGGCTTTACCTCTCCGCCGGCGATGATAGCAAGGCTGCTGATGGAGCAAAAAAACGGGTCCTTGCTGCAGCAATTGCCATCGGCATTGCCCTTCTTGCTCGTGGTATACCACTTTTGGTTGGAAATTTGCTCGGCGCCAATTACACTTCGCCGTTTTAAATCTTCGCTTGTATTCTTTATCTAAAACACTCCCGACGTACGTCGGGAGTGTTTTAGATGATGCGCCTCCCTCTCCCCCTCTCACATCCCTAATATTTGGAAGTCCGACTTCCAAATATTAATCAGACCAAGAAAAACGATATCTGTATCTGTTCAAACTCTAAACAAATCGTTACTCTATTGATAAGCGATACGATATCGTGTCATGCCCTCGTGACGGAACTGGCATACGTGCAGCGCTTAGAACGCTGTCCCCGTAAGGGGTTGGAGGTTCAAATCCTCCCGAGGGCACATAGACAAAATCACTATTTTGATTTATTCTAGAACCAGTTCTCGCGAATTGAGGTAAACACCAATGCGCGTCGTAAGTCTCGGGCGACCGGCGACGTTTCTAATCCCGTCTGTTAAAGTTTATAATCCGAAATATTCTAAAACGAAACAAAGTGTTGCGAAAACAATCCACAATTTCTTGCTACTGACGTTTGGCGGATACACTTGTGCTTCGGGAAATATTTTTGGATATTTTCGTTCTGGGTCAGAGCCCTCGGAATACGACGAGCTCCGTGAATTTCGTGTAGCGTTTAAAGAAGACGACCTCAAAACTAAAGTCCCCGCGCTCCAAGAATTTTTAGCAAAAATTTGTGCGGATATCGGCGAAGAATGCATCTACCTCACCTGCGGCGAAGATGCGATGCTGATATTCCCTTAACGGGCCGAAATTGGCCTGTTTTTTATTTTTGCTCTCACTTTAAAATAATCATAAGCGGCCTAGACTCCCCTAAAGTCATGAGCCGGGGCATACTATAATTACTCAGTTATCATTGGGCAGCGTGAGGGGTTACGAGACACAGACTTGCAGAATTTAATTAATACTGGTATAATAATAACCGTCGTTGTTCGTTAACATTCCCCCAAAAAAGAAGGGGCAAGACGAATGCTGAGAATCTTTAACTAGTCTGAGGTGCGCCCTGCGATTGAGTTGCTTTTAAAGCGTGGAGTGAAGATTCACATCGCATGTACTGGCGCTGGTGCCGGGGTAACAAATTGGCTTTGGGAAGTCCCTGGCGCGTCTTCGACGCTGATTGGTTCGGCATTTCCTTATGCACAAAGTGAATTCGATCGGTTCGTTGGAGGGCCGTGGAGTGAAACAAAGCTTGGCTACTGCAAGACCGAGAGCGCAATTGCCTTGGCGCAAGCAGGGTTTTTTCGCGCACAAGAGGCGTGCCATGCAACGAGAGACTATACTTCTCCAATCTTGAGCGTTGGCCTTAGCGCTGCCGTTGCAACAAACCGTGTGTTACGTGGTGGCCTACGGTGCTTCGCAGCATTACGAACCAAGAACGGTATCTTTACCATCAATATCGGAATGACCCAAAGCATGCTCCGCGAAGACTGCGGTGCGGTGTGTGACCTTACTGCGCTAAACCTCCTTCTCCATGGCGCTGGTTTGCCACAGGTTGGCTTTCGTGATTACACTGACCTTTCCTGTCGTGACGTGTCAAGCAATTTAACCATCTAACCGAACAGCACCCCGTTCTGCAATATAA
>CAYJQG010000013.1:0-25109 GCA_964372325.1 uncultured Candidatus Saccharibacteria bacterium | reverse complement strand
GTCAGAATCAGAAATTCTTGCTAAAATGGGTTCGAGCGTGGTTGTATAAATACACAAATAAACAACCCACCAACTGGTGGGTTGTTTATTTGTGCCCTCGCGAAGAGTCGAACTTCGATCGACGCGTTAGGAGTGCGCCGTTCTATCCGTTGAACTACGAGGGCTCTCCTTCGCTCCGATCTACATCGGAGCTTCGGATGAGCAAATATGCTGCATTTCGATTAGAGTATGACACAATTTCATAAAAATGAAAACGTTTATATAACATCTTTCATTGCTGTGCTATAATAAAAAAGCAAAGGTCGTTACATATAACGATACATACAAAAACTATGAAGCTTCACATGGTAACGTTTATACTTTTGGTAGTTGGTGGACTGAATTGGTTGGCAGTCGGTCTTTTAGGGTGGGATGTTGGTACGCTTTTCGGCGGCCAAACGGCGTTGATTTCTCGAGTCATTTATATACTCGTAGGGTTATCTGCACTCTACGAAGTTATGATGCATAAAGCGGACTGCAAAATGTGCGGAGAGATGGGTAAATAAAGCGAAGATTTACGCTCTCACTTTACCGAAAAGCCGCAAACACTGCGGCTTTTCGTATTACAACGTGAGGTTATGATTTGAAGTATTGTGATGATTGCAGTAGATTAATAAGAGAAAAGGAAGCGTGGCTGAGTGGTTGAAGGCGCCGCACTCGAAATGCGGTATACCCGTAAGGGTATCGGAGGTTCGAATCCTCCCGCTTCCGCCTTTTATATAAATTAGGCCCTGCAAAAAATCCCGCTTAGCGCGGGATTTTTATTTTTTATTTATCGTTCGTACCCATCGGCAGTACTTTCGATGCGGCCAGCTTCGGTATTACGAATGAATTCGCAACCCTCTTGGAATTCTTGTATCGTTCGAGCACCACGGTAACTCATACCCGATAGCAACCCGTCAAGCAACATCTTCATCATCATACTCACGCTTCCTTTATAGAGCACTCGCTTACTAATGCCCTCGGGTGTTCGTTCGGTACGTTCTGTTTCTTCACCGCAGTGCTGCTCACGACTCATTGAAGCATCGTATGATGCCATACCACGAAAAACCTTATACATCTTTTGCCCCTCAAGGTGGCACTTACCAGGAGACTCGTCGGTGCCTGCAAATAAATTACCGATCATCACTGTGCTCGCCCCACCAGCAATTGCTTTTGCAACATCGCCTGGCTCCCGAATTCCTCCATCGGCGATAATCGGTATTCCGTAACTCTGGGCCTCCTTTGCACATTCTTGCACCGCAGTAAACTGTGGCACACCGACACCGGCAACGTTTCGTGTTGCACAAGCTTCCCCCGGACCAATACCAACCTTGATTCCCTGCGCACCAGCTTCCGCAAGGTCTCTCGCTCCTTCTTTCGTCGCAACATTTCCCGCGATCACTGAAACATCGGGGAATTCTTTACGTAAAAGTTTTATTAAATCAATACATGCATCGTGATGGCCGTGGGCAATATCAATCACCAATATGTCACAACCAACTGCAACTAACATTTTTGCCCTCGGGAGTGCATCCTTCACCCCAATTGCCGCGCCTACCAACAAACGCCCTTCCTTATCGCGAGCAGCATGTTGATAAATCGTATGTTTAAGAAAATCTGCGGCAGTGATAAGTCCGGCTAACTCTCCCCCTTCATACACCAACGGTAATTTTTCGATTTTCGATTTGTCCATCAACTGCATTGCCTCAGTGCGCGTAATTGTTTTCGGTGCAGTAATTAGTCTTTCCTTCGGGGTCATTATTTCGCATACTTTCACCGTATCGTCGGTTTTAAATCGTATATCACGACTCGTCAGAATCCCTTCTACAATATTTGTTTCATCTTCTTCGGTTAGATATTTACGACACACAATAAGGCTCGTGATACCATGCTGCTGCATCAATTTACGAGCACTCCCCAGTGTCGCATCGCCACCAATAATTATCGGGTTTTCAATCACCACGTTTTCTGCGCGCTTTACTCGCTGCACTTCTCTCGCCTGTTGCTCGATCGAAAGAAAACGATGAATGATCCCCAGCCCCCCAACACGCGCCATTGCAATCGCCATTGTACTTTCAGTCACCGTATCCATATTTGCACTAATAATCGGCACTGGTAACGCAATGGTCGATGTCACCATCGACGTGGTGCTAATATATTCAGAACTCCGCGAAGATATACTTGATCGCCTTGGCTTAATTAATACATCGGCATAGGTTAAGCCGAGTAGTATCCTTGGGCGTTTCATTACTGGAAACCCAATTTTCAAATAACCTTAAAGACTATAGCAAATCGTTGAAAATTATGCTATACTTCACCTCAAGACAATTGGGCCTTTAGCATAGTGGTCGTGCGCCCGGTTTGCATCCGGGATGCGGGAGTTCGATTCTCCCAAGGTCCACCAATAAAATCTCTGTTTATGGGAGATTTTATTGGTGACTAGAGAATCGAACTGGGAAGGGGTCGGGAAACGGGAGTTTCCCGTGTAGGAAATAGTCCCGAGCTTGTCGAGGGGCGAGCAGTGAGATTCTCCCAGGGTCCACCAAAACTGGTTTATTGGTTTTTTATTTCAAAATAAAAACTGCCTGGCTGGGCAGTTGTATTAGTGGCGACGACATTATCGTTTATAGATTACGATGTATCGCTAGCATGTTACAAAACAGTGCGCCTTGCTCTATGGCATCATCCAGCGCCTTGTGTGTATGTGGCATAGAGTCAAACCATTTCTTGGGCATTTTCTTTTTTGTAATATCGCGATAATTAGTGTGAAGCATCATCATCGCAAAAGTTTTGATATCAAGGGCCAAGTGAGCAAATGGGCTTTCACCCACAAACTTCATCAAGTACCAGTAGATAAACATAAAGTCATATGCAACTGGATAACCTACGAACACTGGTTTCCCTGGGAGACTTTTAAGCCAAGATACATAGGCGGACATCGCCGTCTCAGGATTTTGTTGGTCGCGTCTGCATTCCGCCCAAGCTTCTGGTTGGGTCTTCCACCAACGCATTGTCTTTGGGTCCTGAGTTGCTCCAGGTAACTCGCAGAGGTTAGCGCTGAATGTACTTACAAGATTTTTATCTGCAGTGTATGCCGCAGAACCAAAACTTAACATTGAGTTCGGTCCTGGTATCGGTCCATCAGCCTCGATATCGGTGCTTATATATATTTCTGCCATTTCTTTCCCCTTCTTTTAGTGAAACTCTTTGGCGCTTAACCTGTTAAAAAAATAGTACAAACTGCATAGTATGTCAAATTAATGCCCTATAGTCATCAGCATCTAGCCTAAGCACCAAATCTCAACTGCCAAATTTCAAATAATATTCAATAAAACAAATTCGAATTTTAATCATTAAAATTTATTTGTTATTTAGTGCTTGAAATTTGAGATTTCTACGCTAGCTAATGAAGCTAGTTGGTTATTGACTATACCAAGTCCCCTAACCCCAATATAGTGTATGATTAATGTTATGAGTACTTCTCCGATCATTCGCACCATTAAAAAAGTTATGCCTTCGGTTGTTTCGATTGTGATTGCTAAAAAACTCGAAGAACTTGAACGCGACATACCTCACGAACTTTTAAATATGGCGGAACCTGGCGTAGACCCCAAGGCGTTACTCAAAGAACAAGCTGATATCCACGGCATGGTACGCATTGGTGGCGGTTCGGGGTTTATCGTGCATGCAAACGGCATTATTCTAACTAATAAACATGTTGTTGCCGATGCAGAGGCTGCATACACCGTATTTTTGAATAATGAAAAAAAATATATGGCCGCAGTCATCGCTCGTGACCCCATTGAAGATATTGCAATTTTAAAAATCGATGCGGACCACCTCCCCACTATTAGACTCGGCGACTCCTCGAAGCTCGAACTTGGCGAAGAAATTATTGCGATCGGCAACGCCCTTGGTATCTTTAAAAATACTGTTTCCCGCGGCATTGTCTCTGGGCTCTCTCGGTCTATCCGCGCTGCCCCGGACCCAAAAGCGCCCGTACAAGAACTTCGTGGGCTTATCCAAACCGACGCGGCCATTAACCCGGGGAATTCTGGTGGGCCACTTGTAAACCTCCAGGGTGAAGCTATTGGTATTAATGCCGCTATTGTTTTTGGCGCACAAAATTTGAGCTTTGCATTACCTATTAATGCCGCAAAACGCGACCTCCAAGACCTTAAGGAGTATGGGCGAATTCGCAAGCCCCTACTTGGACTACGCTATATTTTAGTCGACGAAAATCTCAGTGCGAAGATGCACCTCGAGTCCGACCATGGTGCATTGGTGCTTGGGCAAGACCCGCACAGTATCGCGGTTGTTCCCAACAGCCCCGCACATCGTGCCGGGATTCGCGAACGTGATTTAATTATTTCTTGCAATGGCGAGCAACTAACCAACGAAAAAACTATTCAAGATTTTTTAGAGAATATGGAAGTTGGCCAAACTATGCACCTCGACATGCTCCGTAACGGTAAAAATATTCGTGCCGACGTCATTTTAGCTGAACGGAAATAATCTCCCTCATTCATTAAATCTAATATATATATTCATCTACTATCGTCCCATCGCCTGCGATAAGCTGTATCTTGTCGTGCCTGCTGTTTACGATATTGCGACTCCCCCCAGTTACACCACCCAACCAAACTTTCCAATCGTTACTTAAAAAATTACCGTCATTCCCAAACCGCTCAACGCAGGTATCATAATTTAACGTACGCAAAAATTGCCTACACGCATAATCGAACACTGGCACTGGTGGGTCTGCGGGCGGAGTATCGCAGCTGCTCAAACTCCGAACATATGCAATACATGTACTCGAAAATTCTCCGAGCTTCTGCTGCGTGATACGCTCTTGCACCGCTGGGCAACCCGCATAAAATGAGGGTATAAAATTATACGCCTTGGTAAGATACCCCATGCATTTATTTACCCGGAAGCCACCAAAAATTGCACCGGAGTTTGAATATAACGAAACGCGATCGCCCTTACGCAATGTAATATTTTTTTCGCCACCAACACTACCACGATAATATTCTACCGCCTTAGGAATAACAATAATATCCGATTCACTACGCAATTTCCAACCATCGAGTACGACTGGGGTTTCGCTGTCACCGACTAATGCGATCTCACTGAACCCCCCACCATATCCCCCGCCGACTGTAGTAATACGCACCGACTTCACCAGCCCGCGTTGTTCAGGTAATTTCTTTTTGGGCGTTACTATTACATCGGAATTACCGCTGCTATTTCTACCGTCTTTTATCACGCTACGTTGAGCGGTGCTTTCAAATATATTCGAAAATCCAAAGTCAGATTTTTGCGCAGAAAATACGGCAATAATTGCTACAACAACAAGCACTAAGCCGACGATGCGTTCGATCATAATAACTTTATTATAAGGAAAACGGTGGAGTTATTCCACCGTTACACTTTTTGCTAAATTTCTCGGCTTGTCGATTGGGCAACCACGGAGGGAGGCCATATGATATGCGAATAACTGTAATGGCACGACCGCCAACAACGGCTCGAGTGGTCCTTCTGTCTTCGGAATTTCAATAAGGTCGTCGACCATGCCACCGAGCTCCATGTCACCGCTCGTACCCACCGCAATCACTCGCCCACCACGTGCCTTAATTTCTTGAATATTCGAAATCATTTTTTCATATAAATCATTTTGCGGCGCAATCGCAAGGGTCCCAAAATTTTTATCAATCAAGGCAATTGTTCCGTGTTTCATCTCCCCTGCGGCGCACCCTTCTGCGTGGATATAAGAAATTTCCTTTAACTTTAATGCGCCCTCCAGGGCTGAGGCATAATTGTACCCACGGCCAATATACAAAAAATTTTCTGCTTTATAATATTTTTTTGCAATCACTCGTATCGCTTCGCTCGCTCCAAGCAGTTGTTGAATTTGGCTCGGTATTTTTGCCAACGCACGTACGAGTATTTTTTTTCTTGCTTTGTCTTTTGTGAGCGACAACGCAATCAGTGTTAATACGGTAAGCTGTGAAAGAAATGCCTTCGTTGAAGCAACTCCAATTTCTGGCCCCGCGTGGTTATACACGCCAGCATCCGTCTCGCGGGCGATACTCGAACCTACCACATTCACAATGCCTAATACCAAATTCCCCTCACTTTTTGCGCGTTGTAATGCAGAACGAGTGTCTGCGGTTTCACCTGACTGCGAAATACACAGCGTTGCGACTTTCTCGCTCTTTGGTCGCGCTTCATATCGATATTCCGAAGCAAGCATTGCCGTTGCTTTCTTCTGCGCGATGTCCTGTAGCAGGAGCCTACCGACCATTGCTGCGAAATACGAAGTTCCACACGCAACTAATTCAAATTCAGTAATCTTTTTTAGCCTTTCATGCACCAACTCCAACCCGCCAAGTTTTACCCCCCCTTCTTTCCGAAGTAATCTCCCACGCATCGCCATGTCCACCACATCATGATCTTCGAAAATTTCCTTTAACATAAAATGCGGAAACTTACCCTTTGCCACTGCTTCGGCGCTTCCATCTAATGGAACTATTTCTTGACCGCCCCCATACACCACCCAACCATCTCTATCTACCTTCCCCGCTGTATGTTCTTCGAGGTAAATTACTCTTGGCACCGCACCT
This sequence comes from uncultured Candidatus Saccharibacteria bacterium, assembly GCA_964372325.1. GTDB lineage: Bacteria > Patescibacteriota > Minisyncoccia > UBA6257 > JAUSGH01 > CAYJQG01. Next base: position 18,462 of record CAYJQG010000013.1, on the reverse strand, counting down.
GCGAGTGCTATGGGGTCTGACGCGATGATATATTCTTTATTACCCAACCCCAAAACCAACGGGCTTCCAAGGCGCGCAAAATATATCGCCTGTGGTTCGTGTAACCATACTATGGCAAACGCATAAGCACCTCTAATCTTTTTTAGTGCATGGCGAAATGCAGTCTCAAAGTTTTTATGATGCTTTAATTCTTCTTCAATTAAGTGTGGTACCACTTCGGTGTCGGTCTCAGAAAGAAATTTGTGCCCCTTCGTTCTCAGTTCGCTTCTTAATTCTCGATAATTTTCAATAATGCCGTTGTGCACTGCTGCAATTTCTTTCTTGCAGTCTTGATGCGGATGCGCGTTTACTTCGTTTGGAACCCCGTGCGTTGCCCAACGCGAATGTGCAATTGCCGCAGCACCCAGTTTCCCCGTGATATCTTTTGCGGCTTCTTCTAGTACTTCGATCTTCCCTGGACGCTTTACCACGCACTGCACCACAGTACTGCCTTGCTCGATCGCATAAGCTATGCCGGCTGAATCATATCCTCGATATTCCAATTTCTTCAAGTGTTTCAACGCCGCCCCCACTCCCTCTTTTTCTCCGATGTACCCTATAATGCCGCACATATATATCTCCTTTTCAACGTGCTTACTATATATAACCTATATCACACTTAAATCTTTTTGTTTGTAGGGTGCGCTTTCTTTGCTTTAAGTATTTTTTCTAACACATCGATGTGCTCACTTACTTCTTCGATCGTTAATCCTTGAGACGCTAGTAATATTTCGTTAAATTTACGATCGGATTCAAGTAATGTATAGGTTTCATTCGCACCTATACTTTTCGCACTAGCCATTAAGGCGTCGAGGTCTTTTGGAAAACAGTAACCTCCCCAACCACGATAGCCACCGTGCGTAACATCGAGGTGGGAGTCACCAATGCGATAGTCTGCGCCCATACCGAAACGAATATGTTCGTAATTCACTCCCAACTTTTCAGCCATCGACGCCAAAGCATTTGCCCAGTTCACCTTGCGCACCAAATATACGTTCCCGGCATATTTAATACATTCTGCTTCAGTTGCAGTAATTCGCATACGTCCATAAGCACCGGTACCCCACGGGCTCATAAATGGCGCTCGTGGCAATAATGCCAAAACATTATTTGCCTCAGTTATGCTTTGCTCGGTGAACCCAACGATTTGGCGATCGGGTCGCAACATATCGTTCCAAGCTTGAGACTCTGTTAAAAATTCTGGATTAAATAAAAATTTGTGTTTTGGATAGTGTTTTTGAAATTTCTCGGTTGTCCCAGGGGGAACCGTAGAACGAATAACAATGGTTTTTGGTTTCTTAATTTTTGCCAATGCTTTTTCTATAATACTAATGTCGCATGAACCATCGTTCGGGTTTCGTGGCGTCGGGAGACAAACAAATAGTATTTCCGCGCGTTCAATATCACCAGCACAACGTTCAGGCAAAACGTCGTACAGCATAAGGTCTTTGCCACTTTTATATCCCCGCAATTCTTCGAAATATCTTCTTAATTGCGCACCGACCCAACCTACTCCGATAATTCCTAATATTTGTTTTTGCATATCAATAAAACTCATTAGTATGATGAGTTTGTTTCAGTATACCCCGCTGGTGCTTTTTTAGAGACTGGGAACCCACTTCCAATATACCTCCAGCCCGCGTTGCAAGTAATTTGTTCGTATCGCACGGCAAGCGCGAAGGAGTTGTAGCGGTAGCTACCATGACTGAGCTGCAACGCAGCGAGACGAACAAATTACTGCAACCCTCCGGGATATGACCAATTGTTTGCACTGCTTCGTCGCTCCTCCTTAGAGTATCCAGTGGATACACTTTCGTCGTCGCTTCTTGCATTGCAAACAATTGGTCGATATCGCGGGCGGAGATATATTGGATGTGGGCTCCGAAGCCAAGCCTGCCTGCCGGCAGGCAGGTGCAGCCCGCTTATAATTATTGCTAAGCGGGCGAAGCGGTCTCCAAAAAAGCACCAGCGAGGTATACACAATAATAGGCGGTTACACAATTTCCTCTTCGTACTTAAGCTAGACCACAATATTCATCAATCTATTCTTCACGTAGATTATTTTTTTTATGCTGCTGCTACCCAACCGATTCTTTATATGTGCATCATTTAACGCTATTTTTTTTGCATCTGCTTCGCTTATGTCGCGCGGGACTATAACTTTCCCACGAGTTTTCCCATTAATCTGAATCACGAGTTCGATATGCTGTTCAAGCACCAGTTGCTCGTCCCACGTTGGCCATATGCCAAGGTCAAGCAATTTTTTCTCTCCTAAGTTCACCGCAATTTCCTGTGCGAGGTATGGCACGAATGGTGAGAGTATACGCGCGAGCATCAATATGTCACTACTATTCATTGCAAGTCCTTCTACTTCATTTAAGAAAATCATGAATGCCGAAATTGCGGTATTAAATTTGAATTGCTCGATATCGCCAGTGACTTTTTTTATTGTTCGGTGTAACGCCCGACGCGCAACTTTGTCGGTTGCCTTTTGCGATTTATTTTTTAGCGCAAAACCCCATATACGCTCCAAAAACCTTCGCACTCCAATAATGCCGTGCGGGTCCCATGACTTTCCATCTTCAAACGGGCCCATGAACATTTCGTACATGCGAAGCGCATCAGCACCAAATTGTTCAATCATTTGGTCGGGGCCGACAACATTACCCCGCGACTTCGACATCTTTTGCCCATCGGGGCCAGCCATGAGCCCCTGGTTCATTAATTTCTGAAACGGCTCTTTGGTAGAAACGACCCCGATATCATATAAAAATTTGTGCCAAAAACGCGCGTATAACAGATGCAATACCGCGTGCTCGATACCTCCAATATAGAGGTCAACCGGTGACCAATGTGTTAATGCGCCATTAAAAATCTTCAGTCCATCGTCTTTCATTTTTGATTTTAGGTTTTTCATCCCAAGCGTAAACGCGAGGTAGTACCAACACGAACCAGCCCATTGTGGCATGGTATTTGTTTCTCTCTTCGCTGGAAGACCACACTCCGGACATTTTGTTTCTACCCATTTCTTTATATTTGCAAGCGGTGACTCACCAGTACCGGTTGATTCGTATGATTTAACTTTAGGAAGTTTTACTGGCAAGTCTTTTTCTGGCACCGCCACCATACCGCATTTTATACACTTGATTATCGGTATTGGTTCTCCCCAATACCGCTGTCGCGAAAATATCCAGTCCCGAAGTTTATAATTGATCTTTTTTGTTCCTTGTACTTTTTGAATTACTTTATCTTTGTCGATGAGTGGTCGGTCAATAATCGGAAGATTAAATTTTTCTGCAAATGCCCGATCGCGCTCATCGTGTCGTGGCACTGCCATAATAGCCCCGGTTCCATAACTCGAAAGCACATAATCGGCCACCCACACTGGGAGCTCTTCACCGTTTAGTGGATTCTTCGCCTTTACACCCCTAAGTTCTACGCCGCTCTTTTCTTTATTTTCTTGACGCACAAGGTCGCTTTTGCCTTTCGTGCCTTCAATATATTTTTCTACCTCACCCCAATTTGCGATTTGCGACCTGCGATTTGCGATAAGCTCATGTTCTGGCGCCAATACAAGATACGTTGCTCCTGCAAGCGTGTCGGGACGAGTAGTGAAGACTTCGATGTATGATTGCTTCCCCCTCGAATCGCTCGGGATCGCAATGACGATTGGAAATCTTATCAACGCTCCTTCACTGCGCCCGATCCAATTTTTCTGTAATTCCTTCACCTTATTCGGCCATTGCAACAAGTTGAGGTCTTCGAGTAGGCGGTCGGCGTATGCAGTAATTTTTAATACCCACTGCTTCAGCTTCTTGCGTTCTACTTTTGCCCCGCAACGATCGCAACAACCATCTACCACCTCTTCATTCGCTAACACCGTTTTATCTTTTGGACACCAATTTACTGGGAGCTCTGCCTCGTGGGCCAAACCATGCTTAAATAATTGTATAAAAATCCACTGCGTCCATTTGTAATAATCTGGGTCAGTCGTATTAATTTCTCGACTCCAGTCATAACTAAAACCAGGCGCCTCAAGCTGGCGCTTAAAATTTTTGATATTCTTTTTTACCGCAACTTCGGGATGAATTTTGTGTTTAATCGCATAATTTTCAGCTGGAAGTCCAAACGCATCCCAACCCATGGGGTGCAGCACATTATACCCGCGCATGCGGTAATAACGACTCAAAATATCTGACCCTACATACCCCAAAAGATGCCCAACGTGTAACCCCTCGCCCGAAGGATATGGGAACATATCGAGTACGTAGCGTTTTTCCTTACTTGATTTTTCATCTACCTTCCATAACTTATATCCCCCCTTCGCCCACCGCGCTCGCCACTTTTTTTCTATTTTTTTATGGTCATACTTCATAGAGTGAATTATTGCACATCCGAACTACAAAATACAAAAAGTTTGCTGATATATCGACGTCCTCTTTGATCTTTTATTGCTCTTTACATTCCAAACAATCCCTGCTACCTTGGTAATAACCTACCGAGACTTCCTTGGTAGGCACCGTTTCTACAAAACTGGGAGACGAAGACCCATGGACAATGGGGTGATATTGCGAAGAGTACAGGTATGCGGTGAAGGCAAAGCGAAGGTTGTTCGCGACAAGGCGAGACTTACGGTAACGGTTAAGGTACAGCACGCAAATCAAAAGTCGGCCGTCGACCTCCACAATGCCGACCTTAAATCTGTGCTCGCTATCGTTTCGGGCTTCTCGACTACTGACCTCTCGACTCTTGACTACCACAGTGTTGACATCGAAGACTACGGCGGCAAAAAGTCGAAGAAGGTTCACGAGACTCTTACGTCACTGGGGCTAACCGTCGACCAAGCCCTAAGCAACGAACTACGCGAAGCGTTGAACAAGGTACCAAACACTGCGGTGCAGATGGCATTTACTGCAAGCAATTCTAAAGCTGCGCAAGAAGAAGCTGTTGAAAAAGCGATTGTGGATGCAGAAAGCAAGGCTGTTTCGCGCGCTCGACGACTGAATGTCAAACTAAGCCACGTGATTAGCTTCGAAGAGCGCGTCAACAGTTCTCGAGGACCCGTACGACATTTCGCTGCCGCTGCTATGGGCGGTGGCGCCGAAAATGCAGCCGAACTTCCCGCTGGTGAAGAAGAAGTTTCCGTAACTGTTACTCTTTCGTACCTCGTTGAAGGACGGGCAGAAGCATCGACATGGGAATCGCATCCGCCGCATGAATCCGCCAACACATAATCCCCCAACCTGGGATTATTTTTTTATTCTCCTTCGCTCCAAACATTCTCACATTCTTGAGAATGTGAGAATGTTTGGATTGCCATTTCCACTCTTTAATAAATAAAGAGCCGATGCCGGCTCTTTAATATATATCGAAAAAAATCTTTACTCAGTCTCGCTTTCGCGCTTCACCTTTTCGAGCTCAGACTGTATTTGCGCTAGTTCACTCTTCAGTCTTGCTATTTTTGTACGGTATTCGCTATATTTTACTGTTTTTTCGAATATTGATACAGCCAATATTTCACGATTCAACGCGATGACTGCAGACCCAATGACCATCCTCCATCCGTGTATTGGGTCTAACCGTTTACGACTTACAACATCTTTAATATAAAAATTCATCAACGTGGCCGAACTCTCACGATATTGCTCATTTAAATCAAGCACCTTTGAGTCAACACTTTCAACCTCGAGAATACCAGGGCAGACAATAAGAAGTAATACTACCGCCAGCACTATCCGCGCCATCTTCCCTGTGTTAGCTGCCTTCGATTCCGCTATACTATTATATACTTTAACGGTATCCGGTGCTTCTTCGGGCATCTCCACACCTCAAGTTATAGCTGCCCTCTACCGTACAGTGAAATACTTATTATTGCAAATCTCCCCCTTCTTTCTCCTAATATTCTTCGGTGTATGGATCTTTCAATAGACCCGCTTCGCGCTCTTTTTCGAGTGCAATGTTATGTGCTTCCCAATATATTTTTCCTTTTTCCATTTCAATTTGCTCGGTTGTTTCGTGTATTATCGTACTTTCCGAATATGCCTTGGACATATCGCGATCTACCCTCACATTCTTACAGTCGCAATCGTTCGGGTGTTTCGTTGCAACCCAGACTTCATTAAGCGGAATAAATTCATGCACATATCCATGGCCGCCGTGACCGAAAATTACACTCAAATTTGTCCGCACCCATTCTCCATCTACCGCATAGATAGATATTTTCGCAACTTTCCGCATAAAAACCTTCCATGGTCCTTTAAGTTTAAACAATTTATCTTTCCCCGATGCACGCTGTTGAATTTTTAATTCAAGCGTTGACCAAAGTTTTCCGCGATTATCTTTTTGCATACTATTGGCTACGAAATACGAAATTATTACGCCTGTCTGCCGATAGGCAGGAATATACGAAAATTTACCGCTTAATTCAACCGATTAATTTATTTGAAACGCTACTTTTGTCGTCTTTTCTGTCGTCGCGCAAAACTCATCATATAAAACATTTTTTATCTCCGCCAAATGTTTTGCAGTCTCTAAAACATACGCCGGCTCATTGCGCTTCCCACGATATGGCACGGGCGCGACATAGGGCGCGTCGGTTTCGAGCATGATGCGACCATCCGGAATATATTTTATGATTTCGTCATAATCATTTGAAAACGTTATAACTCCACCAAATGTAAAATAATAGCCAGCCTCGACGAACTTCTTGGTTACTGATAACGAACCGGCATAAAAATGCAATATACGGCCGAGCGTGAAGCGCGAATCGCTAAGCGCATATAATATATCCTCGTATGCTTGGTCGCTCCCCCTTATGTCGCGCACGTGAATCATTAATGGTTTCTGTAACATTGTTGCGAGCTGCACTTGTTCGATGAAAACTTGTTTCTGCGCTTCGCGACCCATTTGGTCGTCGCTTCGCAAACGATAATAATCTAATCCACATTCGCCAATAGCAACTACTTTATTATAGCTCGCAAGTATTTCAAAACGTTCGCTGTCCCACATCTCTTGCACCCCTTGCTTTTGTTCGTTTTTGTCATGATGCCATTCCGAACCCCCCTTCGCCAAGGCTGCGGAGGGCAAAGCATGGTTAGGGTGAAACCCTACCGTTGCCAAAACATCATCCGGATATTTTTCGGCAAGCTTTATTGCTGCAACTGAACTTGCATACTGCGTACCAACAACAATCATTTTTACACCCAAAGATTTTGCGCGCAATATTACCGCGTCGCGATCTTCGTCGTAGCTAGGGAACTGGATGTGGCAGTGGGCGTCGTACATAGTAGGGCAATCGTATATTATTAATTCCTCCTCGGAAACAACGCACCTCCCCTTTTCACCACCAACGTCTCTTTATTCTCCCACACAATATTCTGCGCAATCGTTGCTGCGGTTTCTGGTAAAAATGGAACGAGCATTAACGCTATGTTATCGATAATCGTAATGGTATTTATTAATGTCTTGGTGTTATCCGCTTGCGCCCATGGCTTTTTATCGTTTACATATTTATCGCAGTACGCAATAAGCCCCCAACAACTTGCCAGAGCTTCGTTAAATCTACATCCTTCGATCTGTGCCTTCATTAGCTCCCTCGCCTCTCTAATACGCTGCGTCACTTCTTGTTCGATGTCCCCCGCACCTACTACAATCGTTCCTCTATGCTCGGCAAGCGTACACGCGCGCGCGACTAAGTTCCCAAGCCCATTTGCCAAGTCTGCATTATATCGCGTGATAAACTTTCCTTCCGAATAATCACCGTCTTCGGCTGGGGCAATTTCACGCAAGAGATAATATCGCACTGGGTCAGTGCCAAATTTTTTGACCAACACGTACGGGTCGATAACATTGCCAATGCTCTTTGAAATTTTTTGGCCATCAACGGTTAAAAACCCATGCACAAATATGGTTTTGGGGAGTGCTATGCTCGCCGACAATAACATGCCCGGCCAAATTGCTGCATGAAAACGTAAATTATCTTTACCAATGACTTGTACGTCTGCCGGCCAATATTTTTGGAAATGCAGTTCGTCGCTACTCCCATACCCGAGGGCAGAAATATAATTTGCTAACGCATCTGCCCATACATACATTGTTTGTGTGACGTCCCCCGGCACTGGCACCCCCCACGACAAGTCTTTACTGGGGCGCGAAAAACTTACATCCTCGAGCCCATCATTCAATAACCCAAGTATCTCATTTTTTCGTGACTCGGGAATAATATGCAGTTCATTCGATTCTATTTTTCCTTTGATAACATCACTGTATTTTGAGAGTTTAAAAAACCAATTTTCTTCTTCGATAACTTCTGGGGCTTTTTGATGGTCGCGACAAATACCATCGACTAAATCTTTTTCGGTAACAAATGCTTCGTGCCCCACACAATATAACCCACGGTATTTTTTTTTATACAAATCACCCGACCTCACTAACGCATTCCATAATTTTTGCGCACCAGGAAAATGCCGCGCCTTGTCTGAGGTGCGGATAAAATCGTCCCACGATAAATTGAGCGCCTCTCGCAACCCACGAAACTTCGCTGAGTTCTGGTCGGTAAATTCCTTTGGTGTTAGTCCTACGCCCTCCGCGCTGCGCACAATTTTTGCACCGTGTTCGTCGGTACCGGTTAAAAAATGTACATCTTCGTTTTGTGTTCGATGGTAACGTGCGAGTACATCGGCATACAGCGAGTCTAATATATTCCCCAAGTGAGGCGCTGCGTTTACATAAGGGATTGAGGTCGTGATATAAAACTTCTTTTGCTGCATGCCCAATACAATAACATTTCAATAAAAAAATTACAACACTTCTCTACTCTCCACTTTACAAAAAATCTAGAGACCGCTCCAATACCTCCTGGACAATAATTCTGGATCAATTTTCTTCAACGCATCCATAATCACCTGTTGCAATGGGCCACGAATTATTTGTAGCAAGACAACTATTTCTTCAAAGTTTCTGAAATTCATTTCGTTTAAAACCGGGTCTACCCATAACCTAACCGGGTGTGTCCCCCATTCTTTGGGGTCCCTTCCATCAACGCCGATAGTCGCATGCAGACTCATACCACCCCTGACTTCAATTACTGCATTCTCAAATTTGCCTTGATATTGAGCAACCTTATTTGCTGCCCCCCCGATTCCCGACCTCGATCTAGTTTTTGATCCATATTTTTTTAAAATTGATTATTTTGAATAATTTAATTTGATACTTCATAAAACCTACCGTTAAGTGCCTACTGAATTCTGCGCCGAGCTTTTGAGGCTGAGAAGCCTTCGGTAAGTTCTTGTACAAAAACAGCAACGGGAACAGCGAGGATCAACCCCACAAAACCAAATGCTTTTCCACCAACGAGTAAAGCGATTAAGACTACCACCGCATTCAAGCTTGTGGTGTAGCGCGTCACTGCTGGGACTAACACATGGTTTTCGAGTTGTTGCAAAACGATAAACAATAAAAGGATATACATTGCGAGCGTCGTTGAAGTCCCCAAACCCACAAGCAGGGCAATACTCCCGCTAAAAATCGGCCCAACAAACGGCACAAGTTCTAAAAGCCCTGCAAGAATCGCGAGGGTCAGACTATATTTTACATTTAACAGCAGCAACCCAATGTATACCAACACCCCCATCCCCAAACTGAGCAATATCTGCCCCTCTAACCAGCGGCCAATTTTCTTCCGTACACGCATATACACCGACAACACTTCTTCTTCGTATTGCGGTGGAAGAATGGCGAGCAAAAATTTTTCAACACCATCTTTCCCGAGTGTTAAATAAAATGATAACACAAATACCGAAAGCGCCAAAAATGCACCACCCAAGATATTTGCTATAATATCCCCTAATGATATTGTACCGGAAATTAGCGCATTACTCAACTGACTTAAACTATTTGTAATGGCTTCTATTGCCTGCGAAGATTGCAGTACCTCGAACAACACTCCTGAACTTTGTTTTAAATTACCCAATAAGTGACTTACTTCGTAAATAGCGATAGGGACAATGGTATATGCAATAAGCGCGACCACTAACCCCATTACAATAAAAATCCCGAGCGTCCCTAATACGCGAGGTATCTTTTTTTCTTCTAAAAAACTCACCGGTAAATCGAGCGCCGACGATATGACAATCGCCAAAATCACTGCCAAAAAAACGTCGCGCGACAAATACAATATCCATGCGGCGAGCACGGCGATGAATACTTTTGAGATTCCACTCCAGTTTATGTCGAAAATACGCTGCTCCATTATTATCTATACTATAACACAATCTTGCTTTTTAATGTCACCGTCTCCTTCATTGGGCCGATTAATGCACAATTAATTTTTTTATTATCGAATATGAATTTCGCGACACTACGCACATCTTCACGTGATACTTTCTGGATTTCTTTTAAATATTGCTTTGGATCTACGATGTTGTCGTGCGCAATTTCTTGCCCGCCATAATACAACGCCAATGCATCGGACGTTTCAAGCCCCAACACCAATTTCCCAGCAAAATGGTCTTTTGCCGCAGCCAGTTCGTGGTCGCTCACCAACAATGACCTCATCTTACGGAACTCATCGAGTATCGCGGAAACTACCACGTCGAGTTTTGCATGGTCGATGCCTGCAGCCACTTCAAAAAAACCATGGTCGGTAAACAAATCAACCTCGGATCGCACATAATATGCAGCACCCAATTCTTCACGTACGCGCTGGAACAATCGCGAACTCATTCCCCCGCCCAACATGTTACTCAACACCTCTAAGGCTGCTCGACGCTTATCGTACATATCAAACGCACGTACTCCGATCACTAAGTGCGTTTGGTCGGTTTCTTTATACTTTACCAATGCATTTGGTCCTTGCTGAGCGTCGTTCACTTTTACCTTATCTTCTTTTTTTCCTACTGGCATGGTGCCAAACGCTGCCTCTAACTTTTTCACAATCGATTTTTCGTCAAATGCTCCGGCAATGATCACTGCAGTTGCGCCCGCAAGGTAATGCTTTTTACGATAGGCAATAAATTGGTCACGCGTTGCAGCCCTAATTACTTCTTTTCTCCCACCAATATCCCAACCCGCAGGTTGATCGCCATAAAATAAGTGCATGAATAGTTCTTGCACACGTTTTTGTGGCATGTCTTCGTACATATTAATCTCTTCGATGATCACCCCTTTCTCTTTTTCGATTTCTTTTACTGCGAATACTGGGTTGATGTACATATCAGACAATACATCGATTAATGTATCGAGTTCGTGGGCTTGGGCCTTTGCATAATACCCCGTCCATTCGTGCGAGGTAAATGCATTATATTCCGCACCGATACTGTCGAGTTCGCGAGTGATATCTAACGCGGTCGGGCGTTTTGTGGTGCCCTTGAAACACATGTGTTCCAAGAAGTGCGAGAGGCCATTAATATCTCGACTCTCATACTTTGAACCCGCCTCAACAAGCACGAGCATTGTAGCTGCGAGCGCGCCCTTTTGCGGCACCGCTATCACCCGCAAACCGTTTTTTAAGATTGTTTTTTTATAGAGTTTTGACATGTCTATGATATTATATTCTCTTTTCGACATCGCGATATACCACCAACCGATGCCCGATGTATAAAATTTTTACTGTCTCCTCGCGAATCTTAAAAATAACCCGGCAGTCGCCAACACGCAACTTTCGATATCCTTTAAGCGAGCACCTCAGAGGTTTTCCGAATACCTCTGGCTCGCTCATTAACTTTTCTTCAATTGCTCGTTTTATACGTGCCTTGTCTGCCGTCGCAAGCCTCGGCATATCTTCCTTTACTACCAACTCGTGATACACGACCCCAAACACTACGCCCATACTTTTTCACGAGAAACAAACTTTGCATTCTTCTTGTCGCGCCGCGAGGCAATCGCATCCCATACCTGGTCTTCTTCGATTTCAATCGCAAGCTGCAATAACTCCGTTGCTTTTGTTGCCGCAGGAACCCGATCGCGTTTCGCAAGCATGTCCAATGCTTTTTCGAGATATTCCGACACGCTCATATTTATTCTTTTTTTTGTTGTGGGCATAATACAAGTGTATCAAAGGTGTATCACCGATGTCAAGCTCAAAAATTTTTCCCATTAATTTTTAGCATGCATAATTAAAATTTTAGAAAACGGCTGACCTTAATCGCAACTCGGTCTTACTCCTTTATATCGCGGTCACGGATAGCATTAGCTCAATTGCATTATTTTTTTTGCGATCGTGGGAATTTCTTTTTTGAAAAAGTTTTTTACTTTTTTCCAGTTCGTGTCAAACAATATTTCTGGCTCTGGATCGCTTTCTGCGTCTTCAAAATAGACCAGTGCTTTCAAAATATGGTGATAGTCGTGCGCGATAGAAGGATATTGCACCTTCAGCCGCTTGATGGTTTCTTCTAATGACTCAAGATTTTTCGCGCACCAATACAAATCAAAAAAATCTCTCTTTCGTCCACGCTGGGAAATTGCGGTGATTTTCATGACCGCAATATCAATTTTGTTCAGCACGCGAATAGAGCCGTGCCATAATGGCTCTTGCTTGGGTACAAAAAATGGATAGGCAATGAAACTGACTTTGGCTCCCAATAACTTCCCATAGATAGTATTTTTTCTTTCCACTTCAGTCGCCCAATCGTTGTTGCCACCGAAGCGAGCGATTAATTCTTTTTCGTCAAAATCTTTTTCTTCTGTGAAGAAATCTAGATCTAGAGATTTACGATTACCCGCCTGAAGCGCTAATGCTGTTCCGCCAGCGAGATACCACCGTGATTTTTTCAGCCACTCTTCGCGGGACAAAAAATCAAGCGCCTTTTTTGTTTGATGCGGTAATGTCTCATAATGCCATTGCATCTCTTGATCTACTTTGTGTTGAGCAGCATCATCCATAAATTTTTAGTTTCAGGCCGCAAACATCGTGATTTCGAGATCACTTTTCGCAGCAATGATTTTTTGTATAGCTTAAACACGTCACGCACCTCATTGTCGTGCCCTAAATCTGCCACGCGTTCAATAATATATTGCGCGTTCTTTTTGACATCAATTTTCTTGGGATTAGTATCCCAAAAGAGCGATTGTCTAAATTTCATCTATGTTTATTCTACCAAAATTTCCCGTTGTTGGCAATCGTTTATTCGCTCAATTTTTCTTTCAAATATTGGGCCAATTCTTTGATCGCAACTCTTTCTTGCTTCATTGAATCGCGGTCGCGGACGGTCACAGCCTGGTCGTTGATGCTTTCGAAATCAACGGTCACGCAATATGGTGTGCCGATTTCGTCTTGGCGACGATAGCGCTTGCCGATGCTTTGCGACTCGTCGTAGTCGGTTACAAATTCTTTGCGCAACGTGTCGTAGAGCGGCTCGGCGATCACTTTCAATTCATCTTTTTTCGACAACGGCAACACCGCGACTTTGTACGGCGCGAGCCACTTTGGAAATTTCATGACGACGCGCATGTCGTCGTCTGGAAGTTTTTCTTCGTGATACGCTTCGAGCATCGCTACTAAAAGCGACCGGTCCACGCCCCACGTGGGCTCGATTACATGAGGCAAGAATTTCTCGCCTGTTTCGGGGTCGGTGTAGCGTAGGTCGTTCCCACTTTTTTCCATATGATTTTTTAAATCAAAATCGCCACGGTACGCCAAGCCATATAATTCTTTTTGCCCAAACGGGTAAAGATACTCGATGTCAACGGTGCGCTTTGAATAGTGGGCACGCTCCCCATCGGGGATTTCGTGAAACTCAATGTGCCCCATATCAACGCCAAGGTGTAGAAGCCACGACTTCATCTCTTCTAACCACATTTCAAATTGCTTTTCCCATTCAGGTTCGCGAATAAAATATTCGATTTCCATCTGCTCAAATTCACGCGTGCGAAAAATAAAATTTCCTGGTGTAATTTCGTTTCGAAATGCCTTACCAATTTGCGCGATACCAAAGGGAAGACGTTTGCGCGTAGTGCCCGCGATCGTACCGAAATTTACAAACATGCCCTGCGCAGTTTCTGGGCGAAGATACACGACATGTGCGCTGTCCTCTGCCGGCCCCATGAATGTTTTAAACATCATGTTGAACTGACGAGGCGCCGTGAGTTCGCCGCCGCAGTTGGAACACTTTTTTGCGTCTGCAAGTTGATCCGCGCGGTACCGCTCGTGACATTTTTTGCACTCAACCAGTGGGTCAGAGAAATTTGCAATATGCCCACTCGCCTCCCAGACTTTTGGGTTCATCATGAGCGCAGTGTCTATGCCCACCACATCTTTTCGTTGGCGCACAAATCGATTCCACCACGCATCTTTAATATTCTTTTTCAATTCAATGCCCAGCGGCCCATAATCCCACGAATTCGCTAGTCCACCATAAATTTCAGAACCAGGAAAAATAAACCCCCTTCGCTTACAGAGCGATATTATTTTTTCCATTATATCGTTATTCCCTCCCATAATTAATCGTACGATTGCATCTTGCGTCATAGCGCTAGGAGCTCTGAGGAGGTGTACCCCCAGCGGTACTCCGACGAAGAGCGACAACGCGATATGACGCAAGATGCAATCGTTTACATTTATTCTACTCTACTACGATTCCCCCTAGAGGGCCAATAGTCGGATCATCCGGCAAACTGCTCGTAACCGCAATATCACCCCCCGTAATCGTCAAGCCCGTAAACTCATCGTGCGCCTGAAATGTTGTTTCGCCGATTAAGGGAACATAATTTTTTGCCGTATTTGAAGATGGGATCACTTCAATCTGAAATATTGCCTCGGGCGCTTCCCCGAGTATGCCGCGCGTTGCAAATAGCCTATCAATATGCCAACGCACATTCCCCGTTACAGCATCGTATACTGGGGCTTCGCCCAATGTACTTTTCGCCGTACCAGTGAAACGCGCGTTTCCGGGTAACTGGGCAACAACTGCCACATCTCTTATATCGGTAGCAAAATTTTTAAGCACCCAATGCACGGTATAATTTGTTGGGGCCCCAACACGCGGAGGAATTGGACCCGAATTAATAATCCCAGACTCTGCATCTCTAAAATACACACGCGTATCAATCGCTGCCATTCCCTTAATTTTGTTTTCTAACCTTGCAATGCTTAATATTTTTTTGTTCCCACCGCCAACCATCTCCATTCGTACCTCTGCCTTCAATGTATAATTTTTATCACTCAGACGCTTAATGGTATATGCATTTTTTACTTTTACTCTCACCGTTACTTCGCCCGAAGCACCGGGACCAATTGCAGATAGTGGGCTGCCCGACACCGGGAACCACACTACTGCATTTCTTGCATCGTTCACCTGACCCGAGGACACAATACTTCCCCCGTCGAACATATCACCCTTAATGTCCAGATGTATGACGCCATTTTTTAACCCCCCACTACTTTTGTTGGTATACACCACACGATATCGTAACTCATCCCCCAACCCCACCACCATATCGTTTCCGCCTTCATTTATGGTGAAATTGGTCTCCAGTGGTGCCTCGCCAATAGTTGTACCACCGAGTACCTCGGTTAAACTATATCGCTCATCTCCCCACACTGCAGATGTACTGGCCTTCATATTGTAATGCGCACTTGCCGCGCCAATGATATTTCCAAAAATCTTGAAACGCATCGCTGAACCTCTCCGCAAATCTCCTAAACGCCATACGTTTTTAGCAATGTCTGGTGCGAGTTCCGCGCGTTTATACTCAAACCCCGCAGGATAGTCGACGGTGAGTTCGATGTCCCTGATATCAACATCGGAGACATTCTTATAAGACAATTCGATGGATACTTCTTCGCCGCTTGTGACTTTATCGGGTAATACCATATCGAGCGTCAACCCCACATCACCAATAGGAATGTTAATTTCTTTTATTTTTTCAAACCGTGCACTTAGTCCTTTTGGTACATAACTTACAATAACCTGCCCCTTGCGCACGCTATGCGGTAAAAGCCCTGCCACCAAACGAAACTCCACCTCGGTTGTACCGCCGCTCCCCACATCACCAACACTTTTTGTTTCAATTGTTTTTGTTTTTTGACTCCCCACAAACGCGCACCCCTCTCCACATTCTAACGCCACGCGTGCATCGGCAAGTACACCATTGCCATCGTTTCCAACAATCACCTTTATCGTAAATGGAATTCCAAGCATGATACGGTCGGGCAGCACCTCATTAATACGCACTTCGACACCACCCCGATCGATATACCAATATAACCCAGCACCCGATGCAAGAATTATTCCGATGAATGCTAATACTGAAAAAAATTTAGCCATAAATACTATATACTACCTCTCTGGGCGATAGACGTATTTTGCAATTTTCACAATAAAAATCCATACCCTCTTTCGTGATATACCCTGGTTGATCTTTGCCACAGTTACTACACGCTGCGCATACCGGGTCTAAGCCCAACAAGCCGAGCAGCCGCTCTTCGTAACGTTCTTGTTGCTTGAACGGTTGGCCAAATATATCTTGTAATAAATTCCACAACTCTACATCTTCACCGCCCGTCCAGGCAATGTCGCGTACCATCGATAAAATTTTTATTCCTTTTTGAAGCGAGGGGGCATTCACTCGCCACAATGCGTGTCGATCGTTCGTGATCGCGTCACCCATTTGATAATTCAGTCCACCACGCTCACGCGCGATAAGGCGGGCAGTCACGCTATTCAACACATCACAATGCGCAGCAAGTTTTGCTGTTGGTTTTCGCAAACTCGTTGCGCGTGCGCGCACCCCACCAAATAGCCTTGTATATAACCATACGATTGTATCGTATTCCCCAACGGGCTCGCGATCTACAACAAATGCTTCAGTAACTATTTCTTCCATACTTGTCTATCTGTCTATTCGTAACCCCTCACACTATCCAATAATAACTAAATAATATAAGTATGCTCTCGGCTCATGACTTTGAGGGAGACTTAAAGCCAAGTGCAGCCCGCTTATAATTATATTGAAGCGGGCGAAGCGGTCTTCCGAAAAGTCATGAGCCGAGAGCATACATGGTGTGAGGGGTTATATCTATCCTAACATCATTTAAACTTGTCTTACAAAATCTTCAGGCTCGAAGCTTCGAGAATAAAGCCCTCGTGCGTGTATACGCGGCACGAATTTCTGGATTACGTACTAACATCCCAAGAAGCTCACATTGTTCAATGAGCTTTTTACGTACCGTTTCACCTATAATCCGAGAATTCTCTCCCATTACTCCTTCCGCGATACTCTTCGCAAATTCAATAACCTCTTCCCCGCTAAGAGACACGATAAGCCATGGCAACTTTAATGGCCCATGCGTAACCCCGGTACCCAAATGGTCTATGCCGAATAACACATCTGCGCCAGTCTGTATCCTCGTAGAAATATTTTGCTTTTTGCCTACATCGGCTGTACAGTCGATGGCGGCAACAGGCGCACCAGATTCCCGACTATACAATAGTATATCGACGCGTTTTATCCAATCATCGAACTCTGTAGAGCGCACTGCCACCAAATCGCGAGAAAACCAATCTTGATTTATTGCGATTGTTATCGCCATTTCCAATAGTTCACCCAATGCCCTACTTAACGATTCCAACTCTACCCGCTTCTTCATTATTGCGTCCTGCGAAGCGTCCCCCGATGGGCTTACCATTATCGCTGCTTTATTTCTTGCTTCTAATTTCGCTCGTGCGAGCTCTTCTGCCGCACGTTGCAATAACTGCGGAGTATAAAATTGCGGATTCTTTTTCGAAAATTCGCCCAGCACTAAACGGCCTTCATCGTCGACGGGCAACTGTTTTTTGCGAAGTAACTCCGCCTCTCCAGAAAGATTTGGCCGAAGTGCCATAATCAACCTACTTGCAGCATGGTATGTATCTTTCGCGTCAATTATTTTTTGCTCAGCACTTTGTCTTAAACGCATTTTGGCAGTATATCACAGACCCCTTGCGGTAAAAAATACTTAGAACCCATCTCAGAAATCTCTCCAGCCGCGATACTGGCCAATTGTGCACGAGGCAAGGAGCGACGACGAAGATGTATCCACTGCGATACTTCAAGGAGAAGCGACGCTGCATCGTGCGCAATTGGCCGTATCCCCTAAGGGTTTGTGCGATTTTTGGGAATCGCGGCGTTACTCCTCGTCAGTGTAGCCAGTGGCTACAACTTCCTCGTCGCGCCTTGCGCTTCCAAAAAATCGCTACAAACGCGGCTTGGAGAGATTTTTGAGATGGGTTTTAGCGCAAAAATCATTACTCATCAAGTTACGCGATCGCGTAACTTGATGAGTAATGAGGCCTAATGAACAAAAACTCCGGTAATCCCGGAGTTTATTTTTTACACTGTCCTCAACAATCTGGTGTATTTATACAACCAAGACAAAACTTTTTGGTTTTTTAAGAGCCAGATCGTGGGCGGCACAAAGTGCCGCCCATTGATTTTGCGGCGCATTCG
>CAYJQG010000012.1:0-25337 GCA_964372325.1 uncultured Candidatus Saccharibacteria bacterium | reverse complement strand
AAACAGAAATCGAGCAATTGCTTGCTCGATCTCAATCAATGCTCCCCGGGTAGGGATCGAACCTACGACCGTCGCCTTACACGTATCCTACTATTACTAATAGGGGTGGACTATATCATCACCCACATATGCTCTGAGTTACGAAACTCCCTTCAAATGATTTTTTAGATCATTTTGTGCGAGGCGAAGTAAAAATTTCGAAGCATATACTAGAGTATCTGTTGAGAAATTTTTACAAGGCCGTAGCCAAAATGAGCAAAAAAGCATTGAAGCCGGAGTTTCGTAATTCAGAGCACATATGGGTGCTTCGGTATCTAGTCTCTACGGAGCCCCTCGACTTCGCTCGGGGCAAGCCCCAAACAAGAAGAAGGTTCCCACGGTATTACCCTATCACTATGTAAATGATGAGGGCTTCACCGTTATCCCAAAGTTTTTTCAACCTAAGTTACCCTAGGAAGCTGCGTTACGCCGGCGTGTATTTCTCTGTGACAATTAGCACACAATAATACACACTTATCTGCTTCTTTTTTAATCCGCTCCCATGAACGCGTCAATCCACGAACCGACATACTAAAGGATTTCTTGGATTCATCAACATGATGGAGGTCCATCGCCCACGGGGTCTTCTTATAACCGCAGATAATACATTGACCGCCTTTATACTCGATAAGCAATGACTTCAATTTCCTTCTTCATTTCGTCACCGCTTTCTTCAAATATTCAGCGCGGTCGGCGTAGGTTCTTTTTTCTGGCATATACACTTGAGTATACCAGATGGTCAAAACCTTTTCACAGGGCGCCGCTCTACCGCTGAGCTACCGGGGAATATATATTATTCACCGCTACCCGCCTTCGCGTAAAGCTACGGAAGGGCAAGCCGGGGAATATGAATTAAACAACGAACTGTTTTGAAGTATATAAAAACCATCGAAAAAATTCAACAATGACGGAAATCGCTTTACAAATATGCCTTTACAGATATGCACAGTAAAGTATATTAAAATAATGCGGTACAAAGAATCTCCACTGCGCACTAAAATTGAAAAGTTTACTTCGCCGGAAAGAGGAACTAAAAATTCTATCGAAAGAGACCTAACGAAAAATATTTTTGAAGCGCCGGGCGATAAAAAGCCGCGCAACAGAGACTGTAGTATAGTAACACTGACTGGGCCTGACGCAGAAAGACATATCAACATATACGAGCCCTATGCTAAAGTCTTAATCATTATTGAGCATGATCCAGAAGTTGCAAGGTTTTTACAGGAAACGGTGAGAAGAAAACGCAGAGATTTTTCCGCGGACGTTTTGGTGTTCAGTAAAGATGTTTTTGATTACGACCATCAAGCGCACTTACCACCGGTGAAACTCATAGACCTCGACTTTACTCGAGGGTGGACGCCGTACCTAGAGAGTCGCGTCATCGAGCTTATACAAAGATTTCCGTCTGCGTGGGTGCGTATCACCTATAACGCTCGAAGCCCATTCCACTTTACTGCAATTGAAAAATTAAGAACATTGGATCAGAAAATCGAATATCGAGCCGTAGAATCTGGACCAGGAGACCCAATGGTCACCGCACAGTTCAAGCCCTCAGAAGAATCAGGGGGGATTTGATACCCTCACCGAATATCTGTCACTGTACTTTCGTCGATATCTCACGATTATATTCAGTATCACAAGACGTTATCGTTCACTCAATGCAAAAACTGGTTTTTGGAGCCTATTGGATAGGAGAGAAAATAAAATAAACTCAAGAACCACCTAAAAGTTTATTTATTTTATCTGTATAAAGCCGCTTACATAATTCACCGAATTTCCCATCGGGAAAATTAATCTTTTCAAGTGCGGCATAAGCAACCCTTTTGGCTACAGGCATAAAGTCAATTTCTGAAATTACTGCCTTCATTTCTTCTCGTGCCTTAGGAGGCAAAATCGGGCCAGAATTACGGTCCAAAATCCCCTGAATGCGTGCCCACTGTTCTTTTCTTTTTTGGAAAACAGTCGCAACTTTATCTCCCCCGCAACAAAAAAATATTTCCTGACTCACCAAACCCAAAGCATCTCTAAGATATCGATACCAAGGGTTCGCTTCTAATTCTTGCGAGGGGGGGATTTTTATAAATAAATTTCCCGCCAACACCATTTCTTTCAGAATGAAAAAAGCTGCTTTTGGCTGATTATTTTCCATATCAATAGCAGTATCGATAAGATCATCAGTCATCTGCAAAACTTTAGCCATGTGATCGACTCCTCTTAATTCCCGAGGAGATATCGGAGTAAACTGTCGATTCGAAATCTCCGAGACATCGCGAATCAAAAGAAAGGCTGGAGTGTTGCCATCTATGCAAACTCTTTGAAGATATTCATCCATACCTCCGTGCCGCAACATATCCACAAGTTCAAATGTCGATTGCTCCCCATTAAGAATTTGCCCCCAAAGTCCCTCCAAAGAACGGATAGCTTCTTCCTGTCTTTCCCTTCCTAGCGGCTGAGACAAATCTTCAAAGGCCTTTCGAATACGGAGAACAACTTTACAAAGAAGCTGGTACCGTTTGTTTCTTTCTGGGGCAGCCAGATCCGGCAAAAGACCCAAAGATACCCCCTTCTCCACTTGCTCTCTTAATTCAGCGTCAGATGAAGTGATAATACGCCTCCAGACATCCAAGGCTCTTTTTGTTATCTCAGAATCTAAGACTTCTTCGTCCAAAATATCGTCCCCTATGCCAAAAACAATAAAATTATTCCGCAAAATTTCCCGCGCCAAACCGCTTTGATCCGAGCAATTTAAAAATTTTAATGTAGTGTCGGCTTGACGCTCGTATTTTCCAATTCGATCTCGCTCAAACACATCAAAGCCAAGATCATCGGATTTTAACTCTCTAGATTCTTTTACCATATGAGAAATATAACATTATTAAAAGAAGGTCTAAAGTTTTGACTAAGCATTACTTATTGTGTTACAAAATACTTAGCACATAAAAACAGAGTCAACCAAATGCCCGACGACATTGATAAGGAATGGAAAGAATTCCTAGAAAAGGATAACGAACAAGCCGTAGACGATCTACAAGCAGCGTTGAATATCCAACGCGCACAAGAACTATTAATTGATTGGATCGAAAAAGGTCTGGTGGCACGAGACACCACGCTCGAAGATGCGCTCATCGCCCTAGACAAGAAAAAAGCTGAGCTTGTGGGATGGGAACAAGACGAAGACGAAGACGAAAATAAAAACGGCGAAGAGGACAAAAATCAAGAATAAAAAAAGCCCCGCAATGCGGGGTTAATGTTTGTGGCTAAAACAACGATTACAGTAAATCCTGCCTATCGGCAGGAAGTTTTGTCGGAACAAAACTATTCTGGTTCTGAAAGACAAGGTGATCGCAGATAAAAAATTATGCTATTTCACACAACCCAGCTACGCATGCAAGTTCTTTCGCCCCCTGCGTCTCGTCATCTTTCTCATAAATCAAGATCTGCGCAAAATCAATTTCGGGAAATTCTGAAACCATTTCATTGTACCGCGCCTCGTCAATTTCTTCGTATACCGCTAACGCATATACGTGGTCTTCGCGTGGCAAAAAAGAAAGTCCGCCAAGTATACTCCAGTGCTCGTACAACCACTGCGCAACCGCAACCCATTCATCCTTGCCCACAGAAATAGTGACCGACGGATTATGTTCGGTAAAATTTTCTTTTACCATTTTCCAATGCTCAAGTTGTGCAATAGCGCTCATGTCGTTACGGAAAACGGCTTTTTCGGGTGCTTTAATGGGGAATTCGAGCACATAGGTTGTCGCTTCATCTTTCGACTGTCCGACTTCGGGTTGATACGGAACTTTTTGATCACGTAACATTTCAAATAATGCGTCGGATGCCGCAATACGAACGCGACGAATATAATACTGCGCATGTCGTGCGTGCAGCCCCGAAGCTGCGTCAACTAATTGGGAAACTGTTCCGGAGGGCTTCACGCAAGTCACACAAACGGAAGAATTAACTCCAAAACGTTTTGCATAAATTTTATTAACACGAATAGCTTCGTCGCGAAGTTCGCGGAGCATTGCAGGGTCACGCACTGCCGGGCAGTCCCACTGCCCAGTTAAAGAGACCCCCAACAAACGTTCTTCTTCACAATGTTCTCTCCACTGCTTTGAAAGAAATGGAAAATCGGTGAGTGTGGACTGATAGGTACCAAGCATGGAAGCCAAACGCACCTTGCGCAGCAAACTTTCACGCGTATCTTCGGCTCGTGCAACCACTTCAGATAAATTGCAGAATTCTTTTGACTTCAAAACGATTTCGCCACAATTCAGATTGTTGAGAAAAATAAACTTCCTTTTCCCTTTCTTGGTGACAGAACAAAAACCACCAACAAAAAAATTGTGAAATTCGTCAACAGTACCATTATAGACATCTTCATAACCACAAAATTCAACCGAAACAACTTTGTGGTTATAGGCGCTTGCCGCTTTACGCAGCGCTGCGTAACTACGAAACGGCGAACTTATTCGTGCAAGTTCGAAGCTGACGTCGTTTTCCTTGCAAGCACTCGCCCACTCTTTTTTTAACGGATCACGACCCAAACGAAACCGGAGGTCAGAATATATCTTTGCTTGAGCAACACAAATCCCCTGCTTTCTTATAGTGTGCGACGCATTGATACGCATCACTACGTCATCGTGACGCCGTGGATCCTTCCACATCTTTTTTAATCCGCACGAAATGCAACACACGCCATATTCACGATGACTACTATCGCAACGAAATTCCGAACCGCATACCTCGCAATGCTTAATAATCTGTAGTTCGCCGCCTACAATCTCACAATCATACCCAAGAGCAGTATAGTGCCGATATGACTTTACCAATCTCGGATCAACATCAATAAAATCAAACCCCAACGTAAATGCAGCCCACTTTGCAAGCCCCAAAATACCCCCAAGATGGTTATCGCGCCACTGACTAAAATATTGCGGGAGATTGTTTGCTTTTGCATAAACAACCCAATCATTATTAGAAAATCTATAACCTAACATCTTCGTTAAATGAAGGGCGTGCTGTTGTAGCGCTTCATGAGAAATACCTGAAAAATTTTTATTATTATTGCCGCTATTATTTTGAGAGTGCTGAAGTCTGTAGTTTGCCCATTTTTCTTCATCCCATTCTTGTCGCGCCCTTCTCATCGGATTTCTATCTCCGACCATAAACGCCGCGTGTAAAGCATCGTGATCTTCTTTGCGCATCACCACAAGATTTTGAGGATTATTATTCTGCGCATTTCTGTCTATATGATGAACAACATATCCGCGTGGTATTGTCCGATTATGATAAAATTCCGCAATAAGCCGATGCTCTGAATAATTACTAGAAAAATGGCCGTCGTTAATCCAAAAATAATCTTGGGCAGCTCGCTTATGAGGACCGACTGGGGCCTCAAATTTTGTAATAATAGCTAGACTATCGCCTCGCACTAAATCTTTTACTGCCTTGTATTCATCTGATTTCAATCGAAATTGATGATTAGCTGTTGTCTTTATCGTCGACCCGTCGTCAAGAGTCATACGATACACGGGAACTGCACGACCAGTAAGCCTGGGGTTACGCATAGTGCGAATAGAAGGCTGACCATGGACGTCGAGACAAAACACGGGGACGTCTTTCCCTTCTTCGGCAAGAATCTTCATAGAAACATTGCCCCTGCCGTCTGCAACGTAGACTAATGTATCACCGGTTAAACACGGATTTGTACCGGAGGCCCCTGCATCTTTTGCAAATACTTTCCACCGACGCGCTGGGAGCTGAGTCTCGAGTGCTCCACGGTTAAAAATGCCACGCTCCCCCGTCCCATTTTTGGCCAGTGCCACCCACTCGTCTAAAAACTCGGTGCATGTTGGTTTTTCATTATATACCACAGAATTATTTGCCATTTGTCGCTGTGGTTCATTAAGGAAAAATTGGCCACTTTTCGCAAAACGCATTTCTTGATCGTCGAGATCAGAAAAAGAAATTAATGCGCTTCGTCGTACACCACCCATCACAACAATTTCTCCGATTTTACAAATAATGTCATGAACATCGAGGGACGACAAACGCTTCCCCTGTTTCGCGAGAATCTTTTTACGAGCAAATCCCAATAATTCACGGAGTGGGCCAGGGCCAGAACTCTTTCCACCCATAGTTTTTAAACGTGCCCCCAGTGGACGCACCTTCGAATAATCGAAAGTAATGTCCCTACCGTCAAACCAAGTTTTAAAACCAGCATACGCCGCTTCTGCCCAACCCTCTTTACTGTCTTCGATAACATACGGCGCGAGCATCTTGCCGGTCTGACGCTTAATTTGAGGTAATTTTTGCACATGTTGTTGCTCAACAGAAAAACCAACTCCCGCCCCACACATCGACAAATACATAATTTCACTAAAATCACGAATTTTTGTCGGCGCAATAAATGAACAATTATATCCGGCGACATTCGTCGCACGCGCAGCACCGCCCGCACTCCACAATAGCCGCATCGATGGCATCGCCTCTTGTCGCAAAATCCCCTCGCGAAGCTCAACATATTCTTCGTCGGTTAACTTATCACCCAATTTTTCTTTCATGAAACCCATATAACGATCAACGGACTCGATCCATGTTTCACGCCTTCCTTCATCAGGGATCCAGCGCGAGTATGTACGATAATAAATAAACTCCGCCAAAGGATTTCGGAAATATTTTTTCGATTCTAACGCTAAACGCTTAACATGTTCTGGTAATTCTTTACGCTTCGACCGTAAGGCCGCGCGCTCTTGTCGATACAGAATATATCCTTTTGCCGCACCAGCATAATCAAGAAGGATAAGCGTTTCTTCGACAACGTCTTGGATTTCTTCGATCCCAATAATATAATTCGTAGGAAATCTCTTCAAAAGCTCCTCAACCACACGCGCAGAAACTTTTTCTGCATCTTTTTCAGCGCCATTTTGAGTTGCCTGCATCGACTTTAATACGGCATCTGTAACACGAGTCGCATCAAATGGAACAACGCGGCCATCACGCTTACGAACCATGCTAAAACCTTTTTTTATTTGTGGAGACATAAAAATAAAATTAAAAATTGGAAAAGAAAAAGCAGCTGAAGACAATAAAGACCCAATGCACAACAAATTTTAAAATTTATTATACAGTAGGTCCTTACCTCCATACTACTCCTGAAGCACAAAAAAATCCTGTGGATAAGTGACTTTTCGCCGGAAGCGAAAAGTCGTCCTGAGCCGCAGCGAAGGATCTCCCGCCATATTGTAGTCGGGGTCATCCTGAGCCGCAGCGAAGGGCCCATATAAAAAATTCGAGGCTAAAAAAATCCTGTGATTATACACGGACCATACTTCAACGTATTAATATCACGATATATCGCAATATAACTACTGATCCCTTCTCCTGCGCAAAAACGTTGGTATATCAAAAATATCAGCCTTCCCCTTTGGGGGGTTACTCGCGGGCTTTGTTGTGCGTTCTTCTTTCTCAGATTTCGAGTCGATCGGAGATTCCTTAACAGCACTCGCTGACGTTGACGAGGCACGTTCCACACGAGGTTCTGGAGCTGCGGCGAAAAGAGAAGCAGTAGAAACATCAGACTTCGCAGTACTCGTGCCGCCAAAATTTGTTGCAATAAGCGTAACCTTCAATGCACCGGGTTTCAATTTCTTGTCATAGTACGCACCGAAAATAATTTTTGCAGATTGGTCAATCGAAGAGCCAATAGTTTTTGCAATATCATGCACTTCATTCATTTTCAAATCACGCCCACCAGAAACTCCAAACAACACACTGCGCGCACCCTCAATTGAAGATTCCATAAGTGGTGAATTAATTGCAGAGTTTACAGCGTGCATTGCGCGCTCTTGGCCAAAGGCGATCCCCGCACTAACGACCGCCGAACCGGTATTTTGCATAATAGCTTTCACATCGGCAAAATCGACATTCACTAAACCATGTTGCGCAACAAGCTCGGCGATACCAGAAACCGCAGAACGAAGCACACCATCAATAACCTCAAAGGCCTTCAAAATTGGTGTATCTTTCGCGATCATCGTAAAAATACGATCGTTCGGAATAACGATAAATGTATCAACCTTGTCTTTTAATTTATTCAGAGCTTCAATGGCAATGCGGCTACGTTGCGCACCCTCAAACGCAAACGGCTTCGTAACAATAGCAACCGTTAAAGCCCCTGCCTCACGTGCAGTTTCAGCAATAACAGGAGAAGCTCCAGAGCCAGTACCACCACCAAGCCCCGCAGTAATAAATACCAAGTCTGCACCCTTCAATGACTCGCTAATTTCCGAACGATTCTCTTCAGCGGCTTGGCGACCCAATTCAGGGTTCATGCCAGCGCCAAGACCCTTGGTGAGATTTTTACCAATATAAATTTTCTTCCGCGCACTGCAAAAATCGAGGTCTTGCGCATCGGTATTAATAGCCAAAAAATCGATGCCTCGAAGCGACCCACTTTCGCGCATACGAGACACCGCATTGCACCCGCCCCCACCAACACCGACAACTTTAATATCAGCAGAATAGGAATGCGTTTTTATACCAGGAAGACGCGACGAATTTATTTTATATACCGTACGAGTTCTCTTTTTACTCATAGAACAAAAAACTATGGAATAAAATAATCGACTAATCGACGAGCGTACTGCCAAAAACCGTTAGCCGATGATTGCCTCCCAAAACTACGATCTGCACCACAAAGCAAAAGTCCAAGTGCGCAAGCGTATTCTGGGTCGTCAAGGGCTGTTGCGATATCGACATCGGTAGTTTCCACACGAAGTGCGGCCAAGTCAGGAAGGGCGCAACAAGCTGGCAAGCGCAATTCTTGCTTCGCAAGATCAACTATATAAGGCAATTTTGCACCACCGCCGGTAAACACCACGCCCGCAGGTAACTGTCCAGCCTTACCAAAATGCTTGAGATCATTATGGATAAGCTCTAGTATTTCCGCAAGTCGAACTTCAATAATCTCCGCGACAAAACGACGGGAAACAGTACCACGTGTCGCAGTATCAAATTTCACAAGCTCGATACTTTCACGTATAGGAATTTCTTTTGCAACCGCAGCACCAAAAGTAAACTTTACTGACTCTGCGGCAAGAATAGGAATTTTTAATCCAATGGCGAGGTCACTAGTAATGTGACCAGCACCTAAAGGAATACTACCAGCATGAATCAACTGACTTTCTTGATACACCGCAAACGATGTTGTGCCAAAACCAATATCCACCAGCACGAGACCTAAATCTTTTTGGTTTTTCGTGAGCATCGCCCGAGCGCAGGCTAACGGATTAAAAATAAGGCCCTCTACCCCACCGCCAGCAACCTCAATCGAACGAACTAAATTTTTTACCGCTGGGGCAAATGCATCGATAATTAAACTACGAGCCTCAAGTCGATTGCCTACCATGCCTAGCGGATCTTTAATGCCAGTAATATCATCAACCACAAATTCATCGGTTAGTGTATGGATAACCATACGGTTCGGCGGAAGTTTTATCGATTCTGAAGCCTCGACTGCTCGGCGAATATCGTCATGGTAAATCTCAAGGTCGGCACGAGAAACCGCAACAATGCCCCGAGAAGACTGGAGCCTCACATGCGGAGAACCAATACCTAAATAAATATGCTTTACTGCCCCGAAAGCAACTTCCTTCAACGCGCCGATAACACCATTCACCGTGCGAGTGACTATGGTGAAGTCGTCAACCATCCCCTTGCGCATACCCTCAGATGGCAATTTTAATACACGCAAAACATCAAGGTGTCCATCGCGAGCGCGCTCTGCAACGATAGCTTTAACCGACGAAGAACCGATATCGAGTGCAACGATACGTTGATCCATAAAGACAAAACAACAATAAAAACTATTACGATGACGATGGGGCAACCCCTCACACTCATAATAAAATCAAAGCATACAGCACTGAGACATTGCTTTTTGTGAGACTGGCATCCAAGTGCAGTCAGCTTATAATCGTCCAAAGCTGGCGAAGCGGTCTCACAAAAAGCAATGTCTCAGTGCTGCGCCAACTTAAAAATGAGCGGTTACTTACAATGAGCCTATATGACGAAGCAACATACGCTCACGAGATTCCATTTTTAGTCTATCACTTTTCCTCCCATGATCATACCCAAGCAAGTGCAAAAATCCATGCACGAGCAATAAATTAAAATCCTCGTAATGTTGTTTGATATATGAGGGGTTGATATAAATATCCCCCAGCCAACGTGCGGGGGCAATATCTGGACGTGGAAAATCGAGCGGGGCAAGGAATGAATGAACGTTCGCATTCATGGTTTTATGAGTTACGAGGTGCACGTCAAGCGCAACGTCATCGTGAACAAGTAATGGAGTAATAGCAACAAGCACTTCGCGTGCGTGACGACGAAGTGCCGATGTACCACCAGTAATGGTTGCCCGAAGAGCCATGGCTAAGAACTCATAAGCGACTTCAGTATTTGAGTAACAAGCAGAGCGTCGGCTTTACCACGCAATTCTTGCATAGCAGCCTTCATTAACGGACCAAATTGACGGTCAGTGCTTTGAGCAACAATATTGATTAAAATTTTTCGCACTGCCACTTCGTCCATTTGAGCAGGAAGATACGACATAATAACGTCAAGCTCAGATTGTTCTTGTGCCGCAAGTTCGGTGCGTCCCGCATCACGAAAAACTGCAATAGATTCTTTGCGTTTTTTTGCTTCTTTGTGAAGTACCTCAAGAACTTCTTCGTCGGTCAAAGGAATATCGTTCCCGATCTTTACACGTTTTTCAATTTGACGATTTTGAATTGCAGATGTTGCCATGCGCAATACCGAAAGACGCAACTCATCATGCGACTTCATTGCCGATTTGAGATCTTCTTTAATTTTTTCGAGTAACATACCTGGTATAATAATTTCTAATTCCTAATAACTGCCCACCAGCAGATATTAAAAATTAATTACACGATTCCCAATTTTTTTTGTCGCTCGACATCGATACGTTTTGCGGAACGATGTAGTGCAGAAAGTTTACGTTTCAACTTACCTGGAGCACGCGCAAAAAAACGGCGTTTTTTTGCTTCGCGAAGCACGCCGCTTTGTTGCATCTTTTTAGTAAAACGATAAACCAACGCACTCGATGTTTCACCTTCTTTTTTATAAACAAAAACCATATTACGATAATTTCTAATTCCTAATACTGAAGAATTTTTAATGCCATATCATGTAATGATAACGACGACGGATTATTCACAACGCCATGAATAGATCCCCCTCCATCGCCAACATATCTCGGAATGATATGAACGTGGAGATGCTCTATCACTTGTCCAGAAATTGAACCATGATTAATCCCTATGGTGAACCCAGAAGGATTCAAGGATCTATGTAGCATACCAGTAACCTTCTGCACCGTCAAGAAAAGCGGGGCAACGCAGTTACCCGGTAAGTCTAAAAGAGTTGCCGCGTGCGTTTTCGTAATAACCATCGTATGCCCGGGAGCACATGGGTGAATATCTAAAAACGCAAAGGTATGCTCATCTTCGTAAACAATTTCTGAAGGGATTTCTTTTTTTATAATGCGACAAAATAAACAATCCATAAATTTTCTTAAGGTATAGGGCTTAGCCACCAACAAAAAAATCTCAAACTTCAAGCATCAAATAACAAAAGCATTCTTAATTTTCTAAAATTCGAATTTATGTTATTGAGTATTATTTGAAATTTGACATTTGGGATTTGACGCTTTATTACTTTAGTCTCCTTTTTACATCTGCAACCAAACGATGCAACGGAACAGTTTCTTGTGCCCCAGTCTGCAAATCGCGAACAATAATTGACTCTTCCAAGGCTTCTTTCTGGCCGAAAATTAACGCAAATGGTGCGTGCGATTTATCGGCACTACGGAGTTGTGCCTTAAGAGATTCTTTACCCAAACATTCACCAACGTCAATCCCTTCACCGCGCAATAATTCAATAAGCGCAAGACTACGTTTTTTTGCCAAATCGCCAATATGAATCAAAAATACCTTCGCGCTCGGCTTTTCACGAAATTCAATGCCAGTATTTTTTAACACATCAATAATACGTTCAAGACCAAATGCACCACCAACCGCAGCAGTCTCGCGGCCACCTAAAAGCTCAATTAAATAGTCATAACGCCCCCCACCGCCAATCGCTAAGTCGAAAGAAGGACCCTCGTGATGACTGGCATTCGCATTATGTGTGGGCAATGCATGGCTATCGACAAAAATCTCAAATACCGTACGGTTGTAATAATCCAAACCTCGAACCAAATAATCGTCGAGTGTATAAGGAATTTTTAGTTCTTCAAGATATTCCAAAACATTTTTAAATGCATTTTTACAATAAATACATAGCCCATTCAAAATCACGGGTGCATCTTTACGTAGTTCTTGACAACCAGGCTGTTTGCAGTCGAGAAGACGAAGGGGGGTAACCGCCAAACGATGTTCGCAATCTTCACAAAGCGAAGACGTCTTCCCGGCCTTACGTACATGCTCTTTATAATAATCTATAAGCCGTTTACGATATATCGGTCGACAATTCTTGCAGCCAATACTATTCAGCTTCACCACAAAATGTTTAATCTTGAGCGCTTCGAGTAAACGCACACAAACAAGTATTGTTTGTGCATCGTAAATGGGGTCTTCGTCACCGCCCAAGATTTCAAAACCCACTTGGTGGAATTGCCGAAACCGCCCCGCCTGAGGTTGCTCATAACGAAACATTAGTCCCGAATAATAAAGTTTTAAAGGCTTTGTCATCTGGCTAAGACCGTGTTGAATATATGCACGCGCAACTCCGGCAGTACCCTCGGGGCGAAGCACGAGCATATCCCCACTCTTTGTCTTAAAAGAGAACATCTGCTTCTCCACAACATCACTTGTTGCACCAAGAGAGGCCTCAAACAATGCGGCAGGTTCAAGGAGTGTCGTATCGATGCACAAAAAATTATACGCATCGGCAACTTCGCGAATCTGCTTACGTAATCGCTCCCAAAGCAACTCGTCAGAGGGTAAAATGTCGTGCATCCCCTTTGGTGACTGAAAGCGCATATGGTTATTTTTCTGCTTACCCCGAACAGAGCCTGCCCTAAGCAGGGTCGAAGGGTCGAGAGGTTTCCCTTGTTCTTTCATAAAAAATATTAAAAGTTGGCGGGTATATTATAAGAAGGAGTAGTAAATGCCTGCGCAGCCTTTATGGGGTAAAGTCGCAGCCGAGCAATGCCGATAATTCCGCGATATTCTAGAAGCCCCCAACTACGAGAATCAAAACTATGTTCGCGATTATCTCCGAGCATAAAATAATTATTATCATCCAGAGTAATATCGACATCTCCACTAGTAAAAACAGAGGGGGCAACATAGGGCTCATCTAGCGCAAAACCATCAGGGTACGCAGCATTAATGATAAAAATGCGTCCCGACTGAATGCGCACACGCTCACGAGGCAAACCAATAATTCGCTTGATGTAAGAAGTTTTTTCGTCACCTGGATAGCGAAACACAATAACCTCCCCACGCTCGGGACTACGAAAACGATACGTAACTTCGTCGATAATTAAATAGTTACCGCTCGCAAAATTCGGATCCATACTTGCGCCAGAAACCAAAAAAGGCTGGAACAAAAATGTGCGCACAATGAACACCGTAACAAGCGAAATAATAATCACTTCAAAAAATTCTCGCAGTGTCAGCAGAAATGCCTTCATAGATGTAGATTATAATAGATAAACATTCAAGTTGCAACAAAAGGCAAATTACGGGAGAATACAAGATAGTTAGCTACTAAAGACATAAGCATCAAATCTCAAATAATATCCAATATATAAATTCGAATTTTAGAAAATTAAGAATGTATTTGTTATTTGATGCTTGAAGTTTGGGATTTTTTCGTTGGTGGTTAAAGACTATGTTTAAGCATAAAAATTTCAAACTCATTATCGGCCTCGGGAACAACGGCGCAAAGTATGAATATACCTACCACAACGTCGGGTTTTTAGCAGTAGATGCGTTACAAAAAAAAGAACCGCTGCCCGATATACCGATAATAAAAATAAGTGGCTTTATGAACGAGGCCGGGAAAACAGTACTCGACTTAATACGAAAATACCACATTAACCCCGAAACACTGCTCGTAATACAAGACGATGTAGATCTTGCCCTCGGAACCTATAAATTACAATACGGGCGTGGGAGTGCAGGGCACAAAGGAGTGCAAAATATTATTGATGTATTAGGCACCAAGAATTTTTGGCGCCTACGCATTGGCATTCAACCGTTAAAAAGTATATCAACGTCACGCAAAAAAGCTGAAGAATTCGTGTTAAAAAATATATCAAAAACCAATCTCAAAACCCTACAGAAAGTATTTAAAAAAATTACAGAAGAAATACGATAAAAAATATGGAGATAACGAATACTTCGTCTTTTACCACTTTTCAACACTACATTTTGACTATTAGGCCGAAGAAATTGATCAAAAACTTATCCGTTAAGCCAAGTCTACTAAAGCAACGCCTTTATAACAAACGTCATTTGAAATAATACTGCCCCGCTTGTGTCGCGAGTCATTGTCGCAAGCGGTAACACCACATCCGTAAAACGCTCATCGAGAGTTAATGCATTTTTTAAACGTATCGCTGCAACTTCTGAAGTTGCGCGCAGTGCCGCAACCACACGAGACCCAGTGCCTTGTAACGTTAGTGTCATACGTTGGATAGAAACATCACTACCCAAATACGTTCCAAATACAGCAAAAAATTCTGAAAAATGACGCTGACCACGCAACGAAGAAAGCGCTGCCGAAACAGCATTGTTAAATGCCGCAGCTTGAGTTTCTAGAGCAAGAACTTCTGCATGCACTTCAGGCGCAGTAACACTCTGTAACTCATTACGAATCATCGGCTCCTGCTGCGCAAGCAACCCATCGACAAAAAGAAATAACAAAGAAAGAAATGCCAATGTCCCGATAAGCACATTGCGCCATCCAAACACAAAACGCCGAATACGCGCAATAAGGAAATCGTCTTGCGTACTGTAAGGAGACAAACTCAAAGCAATATCATCGGCGCGAGAAACATTACCACGAAGTGCGGCCCCGAACGAAGAGAGTAGCTGCGGCGTAAGCCCGGAGTAGGCCGCATAACTTAATACGGTAGTAGGAAGACCCAAACGCTTTTTAATAAATTGAGTTAATGACTCAGGAAGCTCGCGAGTGGAGACCAACACATGCAACGCACCACCCCAACGTTGCGTATAAAAAACAAGCATACGCTGTACTTCACGCTCAAGTAACTCTTCAAGTATAGGCAACTCAATTGCACGCGCAGCCTCACCCTCTGCCACAAGAGGCCACGGGGCAAACTCATAAAACAATAATGTTCCGGCACGTA
This sequence comes from uncultured Candidatus Saccharibacteria bacterium, assembly GCA_964372325.1. GTDB lineage: Bacteria > Patescibacteriota > Minisyncoccia > UBA6257 > JAUSGH01 > CAYJQG01. Next base: position 9,892 of record CAYJQG010000012.1, on the reverse strand, counting down.
CAATAAAAAGATCAAGCCCGCCACTCCCCATATGTAACAGTAATACATCTTCACGAGACAGCGACGTTAAAAGTACCGAGAACGCACGCACGAGCGCAGAAGGCATTGGTTCAATGGCAATGGGTAAAAAATTGATTGATCGGAGCGTTGTAATCATATCGTCAATCAAGAATCGCGGGGAAAATGCCACTAAAAATTCGGCTTCAGTTGCACTCAAGTTGCCTTGCAGTAATTCAACGCCAGTATATACCGACGCCATATCAAATGGAGCGATAGTTCTAATGTTCAACTGTAACGCCGAATCAGAAACTAAACCGTCGGCGGTGCGTGGAACGCGCATACGCTCAAGATAAACTGTTGAGCTCGCGATAGTAACCACAACCGAAAAAGACTCTTCAGAAATTGCGCTCACCTTTCTCAGTTCCTGGAGCGCAGCAATAAAAGCAGTGCGATCTTTAATGAACCCATCTTGAATAATATTCGGCGCCAAACGCACAGTGTGTGCCACAATGGTAACGCCTCGCAATAACAAAAATCGCAAAAATGTATCAGAAATTTCAAGACCACCAATAATTGGAAGTGGGTTAACAAGAACACGTAATCGATCAAATAAAATACGGATATTCATATTTCGTAATTCAGGGCTATAAAGATACTTCTTGGATCCAAGACACTATTACTTGCTTAGTCACAGGGTCAATAGTCGCCACCGCACGAAGTTTGCGCGTACGACCGAACGAAGAACCAGTGACATTAATTTCTACACCACTTCCAACCGCAAGAACACTGCATGCCGCACTAGTAGGAGGACTAGCAAAATCCCTACAAACAGAAACGGACGTAGGATCTGCGGCGGTAGGAAAATTATACCCCGGGATAGGTCCGCTATCACGCGTAACACGCAACAAGGCATCGTCAATCCCCGCTCGCGCTAATGCATACGCTTCTAAAGATAAACGCGCACCATATTGCGTTCTCCCAATTGTAGTAACCACAAATGCCGCACCCAAACCCAATTCCACAATAACCGAACCAATAAGCAAAACCATAAGAAGCCCAACAGCACCATTTTTCATGTTTAATTTTTCATTCATCATTAAATTGTAACCCCTCACGCTATCTACTAATAGCTTAGTAATATAGTATGCCATTACTGTGACTTTGAGGGAGACTTAAAGCCAAGTGCAGCCAGCTTGTAATCGTCTAAAGCTGGCGAAGCGGTCTCCCGAAAAGTCATAGTAATGGCATACATAGCGTGAGGGGTTACATTAAATTAAAATATTTCAACCAACTCTTACGGCTCTGGGTTACGAAACTCCCTTCAAATGATTTTTTAGATCATTTTGTGCGAGGCGAAGTAAAAATTTCGAAGCATATACTAGAGTATCTGTTGAGAAATTTTTACAAGGCCGTAGCCAAAATGAGCAAAAAAGCATTGAAGCCGGAGTTTCGTAATTCAGAGCTTAAGGGCTCCAATGAATAATAACGTCTTCAATTTGCGGGTATGGAGGACTATTATCTTCAAGAGAAATCATGTATCGAAAATATCGTTTATTGTGATGATCAGAAAAAGGAAGCGATATGGGGTTCAAGAAAAAATCTCCGAGCACTTCCTTCCACCGCGTATCAGTGGGAGGCACCGTAGCACTCGTTGGCAAATCTCCCGCCGTTACGCCAGAGGCAACCCACAATTGAACCGTGCCACTATTACGAGCTCCATTCAAAACAATGGAATTCCACTGCGCACCTCCTACAATACCCGAATCAATTGCGCGAGAAATAAGCACACCTTTCTTTGATGGTGGCGGTGGCACTGCGGTTTTTACACGATAATTGTCGAGACCAGTTGGAGTACTACACGCCATCTGCGTACCAGGAGTACTACCGTCATGATCATTGGTGCAATTAAAAGAAATCCAACCAATGCTCTCATTCCAGGCGAAGCCCTGTAGCTCAGCAATATTACTCGCGTTAGGCGAGGCGATATGTACTGCATAGTCAGTACCACCATCTATCGCACACTTCGACTGCGTACCAGGCGTAACATCATCGTGATCGTCTTTGCAATTAAACGAAATCCAACCAACTTGGTCATTCCACGCATAGCCCTGTAAGTTGCGACTACCAGTAACGCCATCCCAGTCCCAAGTGATTTTCCATAACGGAGATTCGGGGTTAAGTCCTCCCGAGCCACAATTCAAAGTAGCTGGCTTTACAAGATTATATGTCGCGCAATCAAGATACACATTACCGATATTGTCAGACTGCGCATAACCCCGCAATTCATAAGGGGTGACCGTGGTAAGCACAACAGCAGAATTGTCGGTGGTAAGAAATTTAATCCACCCCACAGTCGCATTCCAAGCCCATTTATTAAAAATAGGAGGAACATCTTCTTGAACCGTAGAAAGCGCATACACCATAAACGGCCCCACACTCAACAATAAACACAAAATAAAAAATATTTTTTTTATAAAATAGTGCATAAAAGATATTTATGGCGTAAGTGTAATCGATGGGCCAACTTGAATAGTGGAATCTTTATAAAAATACGTACTCGCGGAAGTCCAATCGGAGTCTCGTAACACCGAAGTTCTCCCACGCGTAATATAACGCTCAAACTGCAATGGAGTTGTAGGGCCATTTGGGGTCCAAGTTACCGAAACAGTAATTTTTTTTGTCGATGGGTCTTTACAATCATTCGACGTTACACAGGTCGTAGCTGTTTGAGCAACAATATCTCCTCCAATATTCGTCTTGCGCCACACATCATTAACAGAAAAATATCGTACGTACTGAAGACCATTCACTAAAAGTGCGGGGTTTAACGTCCCTTCTCGTCCACAAACGATGTCAAGCGTAGACCCACTGGCATCAACATAATGTTCATTGGGGATACATGGTGAAGCGCTATCAACCTCATGCCAATCACCAAGCGCAACTGCACTTGCCTGGTCGAGTAATTCTTGACCAAAAAGCACTGCGTTACGCGTGCCTTGCTGCGCAATGCCTGAACGCAGTGAGGTAGTAATCGTAATGGTCGCACCGGTAACAAGAATACCTGCAACCGCGATAGCAATCAAAAGCTCACCAATCGATTGGCCACGTTCATAAAAATGGGTAGCGTTATTCGACTTGAATAGTGCCATTAAGAAAAATAGTAATGGTACGCTGCGCCGTACTATCAGACTGAAGCGCTATTGTAATTATACCATTTCCCATAGCACTGAGACGCCCTGTACCCTTCTCAAACTGCATGTTAGATGGATTGACACCAGGTGGAGAAAAAATAATGCCACTATGGAGAAACGTACTCGAAACCAAAGACACGGGTAAAGTTGCTTTATACAACGCATAACTGTTCACTGCAGAGACCCCATCGAAACGTACCTCCCAAGCAACGTCGTCCTCTCGATTAATCGCGCGCGATTGCGCATCGCGCAGCACCGCAACAATTTGCCGCGCATCAATATCTAAATTGCGCGCGCTCTGGTAAGAAGATAAATTCAACACAATACCCACAGATATGGAAACCATAAGTCCCAACACAATGAGTACCTCGATAAGCGTGAACCCTCTCATATTTGAGCGACTAGCTGGTACATCGGAAGAATAATCGAAAGCGCGATCACGCCAACAACAACACCAATAACCAAAAGCATAACCGGTTCAACAAAAGACAAAAGACGTTTCAAGGCAACATCGACTTCAGTTTCATAAAAATCGGAGAGGGTACTGAGCACCTCATCGATATGACCAGCTTTTTCAGAAACTGCAATTAAACTCGTGACAACCGACGGGAATAACAACTCGCGTCGAAATGCAGCACCAAGTGTTAAGCCCCTCGAAACACCATCGTTGGCAACACGATACAAGGCATCGCGCATGCCAGGAAATGTTAGAACATCTCCGGTAATGCGCAACACATCGAGCACGGGGAGCCCAGCACGAAGAAGCGCCGCAGCAGTTGAAGTAAACTGCTGCAATGCCACGTTTTTGTATACCGATGAGGCAACAGGGACACGTGCAATAAGGCGAGCCATAAACAACTTACCAGCCAAAGTATATTCAAGAAAATAAAAAATTGCGGACGCACCGACCAAAAAAAGAATCGCGAAGAAAATAATATAGTGATTTAAGAACCCGCCAATAGCAAACACCACACGAGAAAATAATGGTGGAGTAAAATGCGACGCTTCAAAAACACCAGAGATGCGCGGCAATGCAAAAATAACAAGAAATATAACAATGAGCAATGCAACGCCTAAAAGAAACGCTGGGTAAATAAGCGCAGAAAACAACCGACTCCGAAAATTACGGTCGCGATCAAGCGAAACGCTTAAATTACGAAATACCAACTCGAGGTTCCCCGACAACTCACCCGCCTTAACTAAATTAATAAACACGGCAGAAAAATACAGGGGATATTTTGCAAATGTGCTGTAAAGCGGCTGCCCCTTCTGCAGCGTATCTCTTAACTCATTTAAAAACGCGCGGAGCACGGGTTTATCGAAATCGTCTAAAAGCACTTCAATCACGCGAAGCAAATCCGAACCAACGCGCAACATTAAAGACAGGTATCGAGTCAAAAAAACTTGATCAGTAAGCGTAATCCCGCCTCCAAAAAACGAACGTGTTACCCCCGAAGAACGATCGGTGGATTGCGTAACGGCAATTGGACTCCACCCATGTTGAGCCAAAAAAACTAAAACTTCGCTCGATGCGCCAACATCTAAATCGCCCTCGACTTTACGGCCATTAACATCTTGTGCGGTGTAGTGAAATTTCATAAATCTCCGAAGATATAAGGTTTAACCACTAACGAAAAATCCCAAATTTCAAGCATCAAATAACAAATAAATTCTAATTTTTTAAATTCGAATTTATATATTGGATATTATTTGGAATTTGGTATTTGAGATTTTGTGCTTGTATCTTTGGTGGCTATTGGCTATACCCCTAAATATTATTCCCGAATAACCCGTAACACCTCCTCAATCGTTGTCATCCCACGAATAACCTTACGCAAACCATCTTCGAACATGGTAACCATCCCCTCTTTACGTGCTAATAACTCTAGTTTATCAAGTGTGAAGTCGGAAGACACGAGGAGCTGTTGAATACCTGAAGAAACTTGAAGCGCCTCGTAAATACCCATACGAGAACGATATCCTGTTTGCCCACACGCAGCGCAACCCTTACCGCGATAAAAAAGTTTTGGGATTTTCATCGCACGTGTCACGCCTATTGCCTTTAATTGTTCTACGATAACCCGAAGTATGGCATCATCGGGTGCATACGACACAATACAATCCACACAAATACGTCGCACTAGTCGTTGGGCAATAACAAGGTTTAACACTGCGGCCAATAAAAATGGTTGCATACCGATGTCCAATAGTCGTGGCACTGCCGTTGCGGCGTCGTTGGTGTGTAACGTTGAAAGTACCAGCGAACCAGTAAGCGCCGAGTGCACCGCAATTTCTGCGGTTTCTTTATCTCGAATTTCACCGATCATAATCACATTAGGGTCTTGGCGCACAATCGAACGCAAACCATCAGCAAAAGTAAGTCCCGCGGCAATATTCACTTGTGTTTGATTCACATTCGGAATTCCAAATTCAATAGGGTCTTCGACGGTCACAATGTTACGCTCAGGGGTATTTAACACGCCAATCATCATGTACAACGTCGTAGTTTTACCAGACCCCGTCGGCCCAGTCACCAAAACCATCCCATAAGATTTTTTTAAATTTTCTTCAATAATCGCAATAGTATCTTCGAGCATACCAACTTCACCAAATGAAAAGGGACGCTGCGTTGCAGGTAAAATTCGGAGCACAACCGTCTCGCCATAGAGTGTGGGCAAGATCGAAACACGAGCATCGATGGTAACGCCAGAAAGCGTATAACGAAATCTGCCATCTTGCGGCCGCGCATGTTCATCGAGTTTTAAACTTCCAAGAATTTTAATACGTGCAACAATCGCGGCATGCGCCGCACGAGGCACGCGAACAATTTCACGCAAAAGTCCGTCGATACGGAACCGTACCAACGTGTCAGTTTCTAAAACTTCTAAATGCACGTCTGATGCACGCGAGATCACCGCATATGAAAGTAATGTATCGACAATCGCAACCACAGGAAGCTCGGAGGCAGCATCGACATCGGAAGTTTTAACCGCACGGAGCGAATCTTGTACGTGCGATTCTATAACTAACTTAAAATCAGCAGTTGACTGTTGTGTGTAAAGCCGAAAACCCTTGCTTAAATCTTCGGACGAAGCAAGTGTCGGGACAATGGGAGTACGTAAATATTGAGTTAAAAATTCGATAGTCTGTAAATCGCTAGGGTCTTCCATTGCCAAAATAATTGCGCCCGCACTGTTACGACCATAGGCGATAACGTGCCGTTGCTGTGCTAACGCCCCAGGAATTAACCGCAATACACGTTGGTCGATTGTTGTTGCCTGAAAATTCGCGCGGGTTACACCAAAAAATTTAGCGAGTGTGTCGTAGTAATAATTTTGAGTGATCAGCCCACGCGAAGTTAATACCTGGGAGACATCTTGCCCCATACGCGCCGAGTCACGCACAGCAATATCAAAATTCTCCGGGCTCACAAGCCCATCAGCAGTAAAAAGCTTTTTTAATTGTTCGTTAGAAAGTAGAGCCAACGGAAAAACTAGGCACTAGGCACTAGGCACTAGGAATTTTTATGTTAATCCCTAGTTTCTAGTAACTAATTTCTAGTGACGATAAACCCTAAAACTTTAATAAAACAAACAACGGGAGACGAGATAATGCCTCTCCTATAATTATAACACCCAAAGAGGTAGGGAGCCAAAAATACCGAAATGAAACTCGGTATTCGCGCCCCAAAAAAATAGTGCAACACAACGTAGCAAGAACATACAAAGCTAACACCAACGCGCCATAAAACATCCACAATGGGTGGCCAACAAGAAATAACGACAGCGCGATCGAAACATATTCCTCGTCATAAAAAAACTGCGCCCCATGACGACGGTTGTACCACCATGCCATTACACCAAACAACACACCGACGCACAATGCAAAAAGATATGGCGCGAAAAACCTCCACCATACATAGAGAACAAAATAGGTAATGGGCTGATACGGGGGTAACAGTCGTGCAGTCACTTCCCCGCCACCAACCCAAGCGTAATATTGCAACACCGCAACACAACCAAGCGATAAAAAAACAGTTGCTGCGGCGACACCGAAAAATAAACGGCGAAAACGCACAAAAAAATCAGTGGCAAGCAGCTGCAACACTACCGCAACAATACCCAATAATACCGTAACGAATATGACGATCTGCATAATATAAACTTATACTAACAAAAACAGATATCTCATGATATCTGTTTTTGTTAAATATAAAGTGAGGGAATATTACAAATTCAAATCAGGATCAGTACCGACTTCATAAAAACCAGCATTATTACCGCCATCTTTCGCATTCGATTCAACATCGCTAACACCACCAGACCTATAACGATCACTTTCCATTTTCGCATTAAGTTCAAACGTAGAATTCACACCATCACAAGCATAACGATAAACTAAATCTCCAGTATTCGTTGGGTCAATTGGCAAAGCGGCAAATGGCGCCGCACCAGCAATTGCTGTAAAATTAACTGGAAGCCAACCAGCCGATCCGCCACCAACTCCACGCAAATTCACTGAAACCGCAGTGGCACGTCCAGCAGAAAAACTATTTGCAGTCGTAGCAACGGCAACATATTGGCGATCAGCACAACGATCGGTTGCACCGGGACCCTCATACGCAGTACCGGCACCACCAGGACCATTCATATCGATAGGAGTTGCAATAGAAATATAAAGGGACAAAGCGCTAGTCAACGAACTCATGTCGCTAATGCGTTGCGAGTCGCGTGCTTGCGCAAACAATTGAGCCGGGTTCAATACCACAACAGTAATGGTTCCCAAAATCGCGAGTATTCCGATAACAATTAATAATTCAACAAGCGTAAAACCTTTTTTCGAAATATCCATAATGAAAAATTAAATACGTAACATCGACCTTGTTCTAAGATTAATAATTTATTCGCGAACGTGCGAATACTATTAATCATACAACAGCCAGTAAAACACACAAGTGCCAATTTTCCCCACGAGCGGAGCGAGTGGTTGAAAAATTGAGCATCCTGAGCCGAGCCTGCAGTGAGCAGGGTCGAACTGTCGAAGGATCCATGGAATCTTATTATATGGATCCCAGATTAAACCTGCCTACCGATAGGCAGGACTCCCCTCAAAGTCATGAGCCGAGGCATACACGGCGCGAGGGGTTACAAGCTAAAAGCTCATCAGCCAACGGCCAAATACGTATGCACCTTTTGAATAATTTCGTCGATCGAAACTTTCGCCTTTACCACATAATCAACCGCACCAAGTTCCTTGCCACGCGCCATGTCGACATCTTGACCCAAATTCGAAAGAATAATCACCGGCCACGTTGCACCGGGGCGTTGACGCAGTTCTTCTAACACCTCAAAACCCGATTTGCCCGGCAAAATAATATCCAATAGTACTAAATCGGGCACAAAAGTTTCAAGTTTCTGAAGGGCTTCATCTCCCGTTAAGGCGCGCACAACCATAAACCCACCGTCGCGCTCTAGCCGATGTGCCAATAACGTTCCAAGAAACGGGTCGTCTTCAACTAATAAAATTTTCTTCTGAGGTAGCTCCATGGGATAAGCATATCAGATGTCATTGCGAGGCAACAGCCGAAGCAATCTTACATATAGACTTGGCTCAACGGATAAGCTTTTGATCAATTTTTCTTGAATTTTAGGCGACCTGCCGGCAGGCAGGGGTGCGACAACGAAATCGGCCGCCAAAACGTTTTTAACTTCAAATACTTTTTAGTTGTCCCAAGTATCACCAACATAGGTAACCTGATGTCGAAACTTAAAGCTCCTCGACAAACGCTTCTACTTACCCCAGATAACATATGTTATGCGGAGTATCGATATTGTAATGAATTGATCCACGCACAGCTTCCGCTACGCGTGCCTTGTTCATGTTTTGCCCCGTAGTGAGCTTTGCTCTACTACTGGGGTTTCCCCCATCTTTCGATGAGGCATGGACTATATCTTCACCCTGATAGCTCATAATAAATTCAAAACTTAAGTCAGGGGCCTACGTGTAGTCTCTACGGGGTCAAGAGCGCGGAGTTTATATCGCATCGCCTCTATGATATACGGACTAACAAGTCGCGTAAAATCATCTTGCGATTTTGTGCCAATATACAATCTCCACCACTGCTTATCTTTATTGATGGTTGTTTTAAGATTAAACTTCAAATCATTCCATCGCTGATAAGAAGGGGCTGAAGCGCAACAATGACGAAACTGTTCGAATTTCCAAAACAAATACTCTTTTTGAGCATCTCCTTGGACAAGTTGGAGTCTATATTTTGTATTCCAACCGCTGCATTCCAAGTGTGCATCTCCCAATAGTGTTCCCACAAGAATTGCTTCTTGGCGAGAATCTAACGCAAGACGCTCTCTTAAAATGCGTAACGAACGCGAATTCGTCACGAACTGTTTTTGCTTCAACGATCCGACTTCCCTCGGTATTCCCTTCATGCCCTTATTATATCATGAAATAAGGAGGAGGGGTTCACCGATACAGTAAGATTTTACAACGATATTACTATCGAAGGTCGCACATATTCTCCCAGATTGGGAGGACGACTTAGCCCTTATCATCGAACCTACTCTGATTCCGCAAAACGGAATTTCAAGTATTTCCGACTCCACTGACTTGACGGGCGAATGCGATTTTCGGAACATTTCGCGTTCCCACGTAGCGAGCGGATTTCCCGCACTACGCGAGCCCAA
>CAYJQG010000011.1:0-25766 GCA_964372325.1 uncultured Candidatus Saccharibacteria bacterium | reverse complement strand
GCATGCCTTATCCACGCCGCCAGCGTTCATCCTGGACCAGGATCAAATCCTCTAAGAAAAGTTACGAGGTAGAAAATGATGTACGAATATACGAAAATAAATTCGTACATTCGTACCCATTTGTACATTCGTAACTTTGTATAAATTGGGACAACTAAAAAATATTTGATTCTTTACTATAATTTGACTCTGATGCTTACTAAATTTATTCACGATTTTCAATGTTCGTTCAAATGCATAACTCATTCACGCAGCATGTTATATATAGTAGTAAAAGCACAGTGATGTTGTCAAATATTCAGAAGTATAAATATTTGGAGATTCCGACTTCCAAATATTGTTGTCCGCCACACAACGCTCAATTCTCATCAAGTCGACAATCGTCGACTTGATGAGAATCCCCTCAATAAAAATACGGCCATCGGCCGTACTAAATTAATTCAAGGTAATTAATCACGCACGTTCAATCGGTTCCAAATGTGTCGCCATTCATACGCCACGTTCACTCCACAGACGCCATGTGCAGTAATATATTCAAACGCTTGGCGACCATGTTGCCCACCAGGTCCAAAAAACACCACACATGGAACATCCTTCATCGCCGCGAGCACAAGGGGGCTATCATCAATAAATCCGTCAATACCAAGTCGCGCACAAACAGAAGCTTTCTGTTCGTCTTGCTCTACAAAAATAACGTGGTCGGGCGAAAGGCCAGTTTCATGAATAATTCCAGACTCCAACATCATTGCGCGATTAATGTTCTCCGCCATGCCATTCGAGACACGAGAAACAATCCACACATTATTCGCCCCAACTTTCTGAACCAACCGCTGCATACCAAGCACCGCATCGGGAATCAACCGCGTATGCCGAACAAGAAAATCGTGAATCGCATCGGCGACGTCAGGATAAAGGATTAAATTTTTTAAGTCTCGAAGGTGTCGCACCGCGCACCGAAAAATCAAGAGTCGAAGTTTCCACCGAGTCCATCTCGAGAAATTGTGAACGAGCACATTGCCAAAATCCACTCCCCACCGCCGCACATCACAAATCTGCATAACACACCCCAGTCACAAGACAACAAACGTCAACCTAACATATAATCCCACACAAAACAAAAAACCCGAAACTTTTCGGGTCATTATTATTTATACTTACATACTTATAAGAGTTACTAAACAAGTTGACGACCGTCAACTTGTTTAGTAACTAAGACCACCAGCTCTCTTTTTTCTATACAAAAAATCCGACGATAGTCGGATGTGTATACGAAATTATTGTAACGAGTTGTAAGTTGGTTGGAGGTTTGGAAGTCGAACCTGCCTACCGGTAGGCAGGCCTCCAAATATAATTAGCGATATTGAACCTCTATAATTTTGTTGACTTATTTTTTTAGCTCCATATATCTATGTTGGATGACTTTATATCTATGATATCTATGTCAGATGATTTTTTCATCGACGCTGCTCGGAATTACAACACACTAACAACATCCTTACAAACTCCAGTTTGTAAGGATGTTGTTAGTGTGTTGTTGTAACTACTCCATCGCCCCGCCCCCGAAAAAACTTTAAAAAGAAAGGGCGCCTATTTCACAAATTTCACATTTGCGGATAGCATCAAATTAACCATGTTAAATGAAACCCGCATAAATTTAAAACATCTGCTTGAGGATATTCGAGATAGTTATCCCTTCCCACTGGAAGAAATAATTATCACCGAATTGGTGGCTAATGCATTAGACTCTGGCGCCAGTCGCATTGATTTTATTACCGAACCACAACAAAAATTCATTCGTTGTTTGGATAACGGAAAAGGCATGAAACGGGCGCAGCTGAAAAATTACCACAACGTCGCTGACACCACAAAAATAAGGGGGGCTGGCATCGGCTTCGCCGGCATCGGTGCCAAATTATCACTCTTAATAGCCGACCGCGTCATAACTGAAAGTCGCGGCGGACACGGCAGCCACACCGCCGCCGAATGGCGACTAATTAATCCTCTACGCGCTCCATGGAAATTCATCCCCTTTCCTGGCAACATCCCACACACTCGAGGTACGGCCATCACCATATTTCTTAACAACAGCTCTCCAGCCCTCTTAGAAACAAGCTACATTAAGCAGGCCATAATTAAATATTTTCATCCCTTGTTTGACGAAAAAATGACTAGCGACTTACTGCGATTTATCTATCGAGCCAGCGTTGAATTTTATATAAACGGAGAAAGGGTTATTCCGCCGCCCGAAGAAGTGAACGAGAAACAGTGGTTCCGTGTCTATTTAGGCAAAAGCCGAAAGTTGTCTGGGCTCGGCTATCTTATCCACAGAGATAAACCGGCTTCAATCCCAGGCCTAGCTATTTCCACCTATGGCAAAATTATTAAAGCTGGCTGGGAGTGGCTAGGTATAACGCCGCGAGAGAAAGAAAAAATTAACGGTGTCGTGGAAATACCGGCCCTGACTGAATTATTAACCACCAATAAAAGCGATTTTTTGAGCGATGCCGCGCACCTTAAAAAATACTACCTTTATCGAAAGGCTATACAAGAAGCCGTTTCACCAATTTTAAAAGAGTGGGAGGGCGAGGGCCTCGGCGAGACGCCAGCTCCGAATAAATTAATTCAACCGCTTAATCGCCAGATAGATAATGCCCTTAGCGCTTTAATTAACGACTTCCCAGAGCTTAGTTCGCTTGTGGGCATTAAAAGACAAACTCTTTTGACAACGAAATTAATGAAAGAGACGAGAGGCGACCAGCGGCGTCAGGCTGCTGCTGCAAAAAACAGAAACGGAGAAAAGGCTGAGGCGGGCGTCCAGCTGGCCACGGTAAATTTCCAACCGACAGAACAGCCGGAGTCAAATGGCGAACAGAATAGTTTTGGCGTCAAGAGAATAAAAAAACCCGGACTCAAAATTATACTTGAAGCCTTTGGCAAAGAAGCATCAAATAATATTGGCCGCATCGTTGAAGATTCTGTTTATGTCAACACCGATCACCCCGCTTGGCAAAGAGCCAAAGAAAAAAAACTAGAAGAGTACCACGTCATTTTAGCCGTATCTTTGACTTTGTCGCAATTTCTTGAACCGCAACACTCCACACAAGAATTTGTAGAAAGATTTCTCCGGGCTTGGGGAAATCAAAATTCTGAAACCGCCAGACTCTTATAAAATCGTTAAAACCAAAAATAAGAAGTCGGGCAGAGATATTTCCCAATTAAAAAACGAGCGCGAAATAACCATTAACTCAAAAACGCATTGTCGCTCTGTTCGTAGACAATTTTTTAAGTTTTTTATATGATATTCTCGAGAGCAAGAAAAGGGTCAATGCATGGGCACCCCAGCTCTTTTAGTTATAGTTCGTCACGCACAGTCACTACGCAATGCATTGCGCAAAGCAAGTAAGACTACGGTATTCTGGAAAAGCGACGAGGAACGTAAGGCGATCATGCACATCCCCGATCACTGTATACCACTTACCAAACTTGGGAACACGCAAGCGAAAGAAGCTGGCGTAGTCCTAAAAAACCAGTTTGGAATCTTCGACCACATCTACCATTCGGGCTATATGCGCACCAAAGAAACTCTCGAGGGTATTTGCACAGCATACACGGAAGATGAACGTGCAAACATGGTCATACAAGCCAACGGCTTAATCCGAGAACGCGAACCTGGGTATGCCTACAACATGACCGAGGCAGAAGCAGATATAGCGTTCCCCTATCTTAAAGAGCACTGGGCGATTAATGGCTCGTTGTTTGCCCGTCCTCCGGGTGGAGAAAATCTTTGGGATATTGCGCTACGAGTACAAATATTTTTAAACGAATTAGAAAAAACAGCACCGAATGGAAAAGTACTCATCGTAACGCACGGGAATACTATTCACGCACTACGCATGCTACTCGAACACTGGAGCTACGAACGCATGGAAGCCGAGCTTAAACGCAACCCCCCAAACGCCTCAATAACATTTTATACACGCACCGGAACACAAAACGACTGGTGCCTTGGTGGCTACTATAACAGACCAAAAGATGAAATCTTCCAATTGATACGTACCGATGGAACCAAGATTCGCTATCGTGTCATAAAACGACCGCAAGATGATCAAGCAATCGTCGAAGCACTACCATAATAAAAAACAAGCAACCCGCAAGGGTTGCATTTTCCATTAATCAGTCAAATGTATTTTTTTAGTGATAGCAATACTTTTAACCAAATTTTTTAGCGTATCAGGTACCTTCGCAGGCTCGTCCTCTACCCAGTCACTCACCTTTCGAGGGCCACGATTCAAATCTGGAATGGTCTTCGTCCCGTAACGCAACTTCGCAGCAAAAACTGTTTCGTATGTCGCTTGGTCAGTCCGGCAGCTAATATAAGGACATGGTAATTTAATATACTTAAGAGTTAACACGGTGCATCGAAGAGCGGGAGAAAGCTTCTGGAGTTCACGAAGAATTTCTTGAGCGTCGGTGTTAGGGTTACCGAAAACTGTAAACTGCACCGGCTGCGATTGTGCCATCGTGTGCATCCCAAAAAAGAACTAATAACATCTTAGCAGGGAACCAAAAAAAGTCAACCGGTTATACGTACTGCCGATAAAACAAAGATGTTAAGTAATTTTCGTACGCTTACCACTCCCCAAAAGCAGGGGGACAACTATAAGAGAGACTCGAAACAAAGTAAGTGGGTTCTTCCAGAAATGATATCGTTTCTAGGAGAACTACTATCTCATAAAAAAACACCGATGGCGCTTGCCATCGGCTAATCGATTTACTTTTTGTTCGAACTCGTAGAGGCAGGGACCTCCTGCGTCACCACAGGCTTCTTCGCGGTAATCGCCATATCCAGCGCCAAATCACGAGCAGTCTTTGCAGTCAAAAGACTAATCAGGTCTTGCGGGCGGGCCATGCACCGCCGCAGTTGAGCCACCGTTCCCACTAACGACTATCGCTAGTGGGACTTGCGGCGTCCTTCATCTCGAAGTCTCTCGGCCCTAGCTTGGTCTTCAGCCGCTTGATGTCTCAAACGAGAAATTTCTTCAGCAGCTTCAACTTCCATACGCGCCCGCTCCGCTTCACGCCTCGCTTCTTCTACCTCAATCTGAGCAACATCCTTAATTGGGTCATTCGAGCGCTTGGCTCGTCGATCAATCAAATTTCCCAAGGGCCGCAGCACATACCAATACACAGGAAACATAAAGAGTGCCGCTGCGAGGATCTCAAGAACAAAAATAATCATGGCGTAGACCTCCTCTCCGCAAGTTTTCAACGAACACATATATAGTAGCAGATATATAATTCTTGTCAAGGTTTTTCCTTGACTTTTGGTATTACTTCAGTAATACTAAAGACCATAAAATTAGTTAGAAAATAAAATTTATGAAAGAGTCCATCCACCCAAAATATTATAAAGAAGCAAAAGCAAAGTGTGCCTGTGGCGCGACATTTGTCATTGGCTCTACAAAGCCAGAACTCAACGTCGAAATTTGTAGCCAATGTCACCCATTCTATACTGGTAAAGAAAAACTTATCGACACCGCCGGAAAAGTGGAGCGCTTTAAAGCTCGCCGCAGCAAAGCCGAAAACGCACCAAAAAAAGAAAAGAAAGTGAGAGTAAAAAGAAAGCTAGACTCTGAGGAATAAAATAGTCGCTCAAGACATAAGCACCAAATACCAAATCCCAAATAATATTCAATATATAAATTCGAATTTTAATTGGAATTTATTTGTTATTTGATGCTTGAGATTTGAGATTTCTGTACTAGTAGTTAAACCTTAGTGATTATTAACTATGATTCAAAAAATAATTCTCGAAGTCCGCGCTGGCACTGGCGGTGATGAGGCAGCAATTTTCGCAGGGGACTTAGTAAGAATGTACCAACGATATGCCACAAAACGTGGTTGGAGTTTTGGGACCAACGACTCTTCTCCTGGTACGCTCGGTGGGTATAAAACATTTATCGGGCGCATTGCAGGAGAAGGTGCATATGTTGCCTTGAAGCAAGAATCGGGCACACACCGCGTACAACGCGTACCCCTAACCGAAAAAGCTGGGCGAATCCACACCTCAACCGCAACCGTTGCAATCTTACCAGAAGTCACGCCGAAAGAAGTATTCATTAACCAAGGCGACCTTGAATTCAATTTCTCTCGCGCCGGCGGCCCAGGCGGGCAAAATGTGAATAAGGTAGAAACAGCAGTGCGCGTCACGCACAAGCCCAGTGGCATTGTTATCTCTTCGCGCGCAGAACGGTCGCAATATGCAAACCGTGAAGCAGCGCTCGAAATTTTACGCGCAAAACTCTTCGATATGCAACGCCAAAAAGAGTTTGACCAATTAACCGGAGAACGCCGCGAATTAGTCGGCACCGCAGACCGTTCAGAAAAAATGCGTACCTACAATTTTCCCGATGATCGTATTACTGACCATAGAATCGGCAAAAAATTTCATAATTTAGAAAAAATACTAGATGGGGACCTCGACAAAATCGTAGAAGCATTTGCCGAAGAAGAAAAAAGACGCCGCTAGAGGCGGCGTCATCCTGAGGCAACGGTCGAAGTTTGTTTTTATCAGTTATTACGCAACTACGAAAACTCATTTAAAAAATTTTCGTATATTCCTGCCTATCGGCAGGCGTATTAATTTCGTATTTCGTAGCCATGTTTCGTAATAGCTATCGTACACAAAATGACGGAACCGCTATCGCGCAAGGAATATCGATAAGGCAAAACTTGCACTGAATCTCACAATACAGCCCCTCACATTCGTGATATCGCAGATGCACTGCGCCACGACCCCGCCGAACCGAAAAACATTTGTTACAAAACGGGCACTGCACCGAAAAAATGGGGTTCCCCTCTTTCATTGTTGAAGCCATTTTCTCGATATTCGGCATGAGTAACCCCCTTGTATAAATTTACGCCGAGCCAATAGAATGAACCGTGTTAAAACATAACATCAAAAGTAAAAACGCGCAACAAAAAACTCGCCTTAGTTACGATCGTAACTAAGGCGAGTTTTTATTTTTATATTTTGTACAAATCATCTGTATAGATGATTTTGTACGGATGATATGTATGGATGATATGAATGTAAATTTAAAAAATCCCGATATACATCGGGAAAAATTAGAGAGGCAAATATACGAGTACAGGAACCCCCTTGAGCACACGCCCTCCGGCATCAATGGTAATTTCGACATCGTCCAGGTGCAATCGATGCTCTTGACGTTCGCGCAATGCACGTTCAATTGCAGTTAACGCACAATCGATAACAGCCGCATCAGAATCCACGCGCATCATTGCTCGCAATTTTTGAATACGTTCATGTAGCTGATCACCGTATGCCATTACCGTTTCAGGCAAAGATTCACCCTCCAAGAATTGTCTCCGACGCGCATCCCCCACCGTAGGGAAAACACGACGCGCAGAGTGAAAATAGTATAGCACGATATTAGCAAATAACACAAATACGCTCGAGAAACACAAAAAAATCCGACGTTTGTCGGACTTATATTTAAACACCGTTAACGAGCTTCGGAGCAGCAATAAGGATGCTGTCCGGCTCAACCGGTCGGTTGAGCTCGCTGGCAGGAACGGTAACACCATTCAAAGAGACAGTGCTATCGGGACGCAGCTCAACGCCATGCTGCTTAAAATACGTAGTGCCAAAAAGCTCAGCGCTCCAGTCGTAATCCTTCGTTTCGCCAGCTTCATTTGAAACCTTCACAAATCGACGAGCGGTCGCGGCACTCATGAGGCTACTCCCTAGTAAGCTACAGACTCGCCCACATTGCCGGAACAGTCCAGCAGCGAGCGATAAAAACAGCTTAAACGAACCGCAATAAAAAATCAAGAGCTGAACCCTACGAAGTGGCAATCGGCGCCACCAACGACTCTTCTAGGAAAACTCTTCCGCAACGATTAGAGAACACTCGACGATAATACGACTCATTTCTTGCCCAGCGGGTAATGGTCGAAGAAGTGCGCGCAGCCAGCTCCACTGGAGCATGGATAATCGCTTCAGCGCCACAGGGCAAACGAGCGCCTTCTGAATCGGGGAAAAGCCACCGAGCATAAAACTCGCGATCTTCTCGAACCATCGGGCGCGTAGTAAACAGCTCACACGCTTCACCGCCAATACGCCCGTCAAGATACAACGGCACAAATCCACACGACGCTTGCACGCATTGCCAAATCAAGGCGCGACTCTTCATCGAATCAACTCCCGAAACCACAATGCCCTCGAAACGGTCATTAACGTTAAGTAAGCGACGATGTGCCGTAATCTTCAGTCCAAAACGCAATTGATGCAAAAATTGTTCGAGCGCAATAACCTTATATTCGTTCTTATCTTTTTCGCGATAAGGCAACTGTACAGGGCCATTGGGGTCGTCAACCTTTTGCGGGTCGTATAAATTGATAACCGGGCCAAGACCCAGCTTCACCAGTACCTGGGCCGCAGCACTTCCAGCGCTACCACAACCGACAATGTGCAATGGCCATGAAGAAAGTTTTACAGGATCAAGTATGAGGTGTTGCCTGGCGTAATTCATGGCGATGCATGCTCCTCTCCGAGAATGTTCGAGACTCCCAACCCGCTGCCATCACCTGCGAGCGACGGCAACGGAAAAATCGCTGATTCTCGAAGTGGGAGATGCGGATATTCATGCGCGCAAACAATGTGAGGCTCCCTACGTTCGATACATACCTTTTGCGAAACCTCTTCGGAAATACGCGCGAAGGCATCTACGGAAAATTTTGGAAGTTCAAGATACAACGGCACATCGAGCCCAAGGCGAAATGGCTTATAAAGATCCAAGCGACATTGATATTCGCCGTACTTGTTCACTACCAAACTAATCATCCAGTCAACGTTGTATTGGTCGATCAAGCGAAGATCAACAGGAGAAAAACGCGCACTCATACACACATGAGAATGCCACTGAAGGCCGATACGCAATTGACTATCCGAACTCTTTGCGCGTTCATACAAAAATTGGTGGAACGCTTTTTCATCGGTAACTGCGCTCGCGCCAGTTACAACTTGCGGGAGAATAAGCACTTCTTTAGTGAAAAAATCATTTCCTTTTCGCTCAACTAATCCCAAACCATTAATCTCTGCAGGGCATGCCGCAACATATCCGCGAATAGCTTGGAGACAACTCAGTGTAATGCATACTCGCGGTGGGGCAAACGCATAGTCGATACGCGGCTTAATCATGAGTGACCTCCGGGTAATAACGAGGGAGTTCGGACTGGTGCCCAAGGTTCACGTGCATCAAGCCCTCGAGCATAAGTGATAGCGCCGAGAGGTATTCACCGCGCTCAAGTAATTGGTCAATTGTAAATCGACGATCAGCAAAACAAAAAGCACCGGTGCCATCATTTGCGCCATAGATATGGCCAATACCATAACCCACAAAGCGCGTATTCTCAAAAACAAAAACAGAAAATGCAGCGCTAGCTCCAGCAATGGTAAGCACAATACGATAACTGCCAAGATCAAAGAAGCGCGTGGTGGGGAAGCACGAAGCCGCAACAATAAGGTGGGAGGTAAGAAGCTCGATGCGATTTTCAGTAATCTTCAAATCTCGTACCACGAAAAATTTTAACAGCCGCTCAAACTCATTCAAAAAATACGTGCGTTCACGTGCCTCATCAACCGCGATCATCGGTCGAACCATCTTCGAAAACTTTTCGACTTCGAGTTGGGTTGTCGCATATTCTCCCTGTCGACGAATAAGATCTCTGCCAGCAGAGTCAAGAGTATCGCGCAGTTGGTTTAGTCGTTGGTCGAGCTTTGCCTTATGCGCATCAAAGGCGTGCCCACCATACTCCGAACGCAGTGCTATCCACGCCGTTGCGAGACTCTCGCGTCGCAAAACTAAAGACGGTTCAAGCGTTGGAGATTTTACCACAGATGCGAGGCTTAAGGCAGCAACAGAACGAGCGTTCCTATCGCTCAACTCTCGTGCGGCGCTCAATTCCCGCGCGATACGTTCATCGCGCAATATACGACGATGCGAAAGCACCATACGGCAAAAACTAGCCGGGAACACAAACATGCCCACAGGCAATGCCAATAAACCAACAAACCACATCCACGGTTTTTGCCACGGGAGGTCAACGATAAAATCTTCTTCACGAGAAGCGCGCTTTAAGCAACTCAAAATAATCAACAACGACAGTAAGGGCCACCACAACGGAAAATAAATACGCGTCATGCACCAATGCCAATCAACATTCAAAGGAGCTACGGTTGGAGTACAACCAAGCAAGTCAAGAAATTGAGTTCTGGCGTCGGCACTCAATTGACCTTCAGCAGTAAAATACTCGGGCTTATTACCGTTGAGCAGAACCAAAAAATTATAGATAGCAGAATAGTTCTTGGCGACCACACTAAAACAATCTCCACGGTCTTCGCCGGCGACAACCAGCGTATGAAGCATCGTTATTCGATGAGTAGAATCTCGATACAACGCACGGAAAACGTCTGAAATATTCGAACCATCGGAATTTAACCCGAACAATTTAAGAACGCAACGTTGCTCGGCCACAAGACGACGATGTTTCACCTGCTTCTGATCACGGTCAACCCAAAGAATCAACATCGAAACTCCGCTCACGAAAAGCACCAAAAGAAACCAGGGCAGGCCATCGCAATAGCTATGCAAAAATTGTGTGAGTGTTAGGCCGCGTCTATGCCACAAAGCAATATTCTCCTTTATCAAACAGCTCAAGCTATCGTATACCATTCAACACTGACCGTCAACAAAAACGACTACTCTTGTAGTCGTTCAATAATTCGTGGAGCCAGTTGCCGAAGCGCAGCAACACGGTGACTCACTTGCAAAAGTTCTTCACGGGTTAAGTCTTTATATAATTTGCCAAATTCAGGGAGATAAAACAACGAACGAAATGGGTAACCGGGGATACATTCAGTTGGTCTCTCCAAAACAATTGCGCCAACACTCTCTCCGGTCACAACACGCGTGATAGACCCATCATGAAACACCAACGCCACGCGAAACCGCGCAGTACGTTGCCCAACAGGAACATTACGCAAACGCGTTAGAGTGTAGTCAATCAATTCCCAATCAGTCATCGTACGTCCAGTCCAACGGTGCGTGTGCACACCTGGCGCTCCACCGAGCGCATCGATCGAAATACCACCATCGTCTGCGAGGGTTAGAGATGTGTGTGAGCAAAATATGCATGCGCCTTGATCAACGCATTTTCTTCAAAGGTGTTACCCGTCTCTTCGACGAAAGGAGCGTTGGGAAAATCCTTAAGCGATCGCACCGAAATGCCAATGGGAGTAAAGAAATCAGTGATCTCTTTGAGCTTACCGGCGTTCGTTGTTGCGATGAGTAATGGCTTCATCGTTCGGCTCGTCAAAGTACTCATTAAACAATACATGAATCGCAAACATAATTCCAAGAGTCATACATAGGATTCCAAAAAATACACACGTCACCACGAAAATCTCATAGAGATATTCCGAGAACGAATGCCACATGTAGCCACCCCGCATGAAAGAACTACGATGAAGAATAGCAGACAAATTTCTAATGTCCAATGACTAATTTCTAATAAAATGACTAAGTATTAAATTTCTAAACTTTATTCATTAGAAATTATATTGTTTTATTAGAAATTGGACCCGCCTAACCGTCGGACAGGCCTACCGGCAGGAAGGGAGGCAACGCAGCAATCGGCTTCTTAATACGATTCTCAGCCACTCAAAACCGCGATGTCTCTTTCAAACTCCCTCGCCTTCGATATAACCCTATCTCCATACGTCCACAAATAACGCTCGAAGCGCGAACCAGCATAATATCGTGCAGCAGCACGACGTTCAGCGGTAATACCCGCACCACCACTCGCCCCAGCATCTCTCAAAAATAAGGCAGTTGCCATAAACGCATCGCCATTCCGCCATGGGGAGGGTGGATTGTTACCGGTAAGTTCGGCGATGCGTGAAGCAAAAATCTTCCAAGTAGAAGGAATAAATTGTCCTGGGCCCATTGCCCCGCCATACGCGCCATCGCGATTTGCGCACGAAACCATTACCGAATCGGGATTAATATTTAGATTTGTAGTCAGAGCTAAAAAAATCGGGGTATCACGTTGGGGATGCATCGCGGTACGATAATTACAACGTCCAACGTTTTGCCCTAAAGCAGATTCACGGTCAAGCACGGCAAGGATCAACGCAGGTCGCACCCCAGTTGCTAAAGAGGCAGTTTTTGCAAGCTGATATGCATCGGAGAAATTTAATTCTCCGCCACCCAAAAATTCGAAAATCTGCGAACGAATTTGCGTAGCAGTCTTTCGAGAAGCAACAAGCAATTCATTATATTTCGATTCTTGCCCTTTCGTAGCAAGCAAAAGTTCGTTCTTATTTTTTTTACCACGCTGCAGAGATACTTTTTGTGCATCATGATACGCGCGAAGAGCCAAGCTCTCGGTACGCTGTGCGGCCAGATCATCTTGCTCAGAACGCAATTCATCGCGTAGTGCTGCAACTGCAGCAGCAGTAGAACGCAAATTATCTTGCATGGCCAAAAGGTCGACCAACCCACCAAAAAACTCAGAAAGTTGGACGCGCATTAAAAGTAATATAACAAGACTACTCTGCTGACCCTCTTCATTCAAGCGTGCGAGTATTCGAGTCAACGCATGGTGTTCAAATCGTAGACGCTCTTCGGTGTCTAAAACTTTTTTCTTATTTTCGACAATATCAATATCTAATTGACGAATGGCTTCTTCAATCGCACGGATCTGTAAATTTGTTTTACGAATGTTCGCATCAATTCTCCCGATCTCAGACTGCAACCCCTTCCCCTCCTTACGGTACGTCGCTGCGGTAGATTCGTACTGCGCAATTTGCTCTTCAACTTCGGCGAGTTGCTGCTCTAACAATGCACGGTCAGTAGGAAAAACCGTTTGAGCAAATACCGGAGAAAAACTAAAGGTCAGCGCAAGCAAAAGAAATAATACAAACCTCGATCGAGACATACTCTCATCTTACACGCTTCTGCGCGCCAGGACCACAAAAAAACCGCGAAATGAGAAATTTCGTCATCCTATAAACTCCGCGAAGAATCTTGTCGTTAGAATAAGAATTCTAAGGCTATTTTTTACCCGCATCCGCAATAGCTCCACCCTCAGGCGTCTTATCCGAAGTTTTCTTTAAATCACGCTCAGCTTTCTTTTCTTCGGTTTCTACAACAACCTTTTCGACAGTGCCCTTGGCAGCCAAGGCAACCTCTTCCTCTTCGGTCATTTTTGCTTTCACGGTAACAAGCGTAATACGGCCATCAACAAGTGCACGCACGCCAGCTGGCAACGACAAATCTTCAACACGGATACTGGCACCAATACGATCGAGAGGAATAATAGAAACTATAATTTCGCGTGGAATATCGCCTGGCAATGCTTCGACCGGAAGTTCTTGCGCAATCTTTACCAACACACCGCCAGCATCCTTTACGGCAATTGATTCACCCGTAAATACCAAAGGAACTTTCGTTTGAATTTTTTCATCCATACGCACACCATAAAAGTCGACGTGTACCGGGACGTCAGTTAAATAGTCATATTGCACATCGTGGATAAGCACCGGAAACTGCTCTTTGCCAACCCTAAGAGTGACAAGGGTATTTTCACCAGCAGTCTTATATAAACGAGAAAAATCAAGCGCATGCAAAGAAAGATGTTTATTGGGCATACCCCTGCCATAAAGCTCGGCGGGGAGTAGACCACCACTACGCAACACTGAAACCGATTTTCCGAACGTAGAACGTTCGTCTGCTTGGAGTTCTAGCATAATGGTATTGAATTTATCAAACTCTTTCAAAAAATACAATCCCCGCATATTGCGGGGAGTAAAACTTAACGACACATCGTATTAAAAAAAGTTTCGAGAATTGATGGGGTAAATTGATAGTTACACGTAATCTCTTCGTGATGAAGCCGATGATACTCAATTTGTCGTGCGCGCCATGGACCAATAACCGAAATATCTTTCAAGAAATTATCGAAACCATTATCAGGAATATGGGTAAACCAATGACAAGTCTCAAATAGTGCGAAGTGCAAAGCAATGCCGAGAAAGAAAGCAGGGAGGTAAACATGCAGCGCAGGAACAAGTAAGAGAAGTCCGTAATGTATAAACAGCAGTGAAGGAAACACAAACCATTCGCCAAGAATATTCTCGAGAGCCTCGGGGTCGTTGCGCTGAAAATCTTGCCGGAAAACGGCGTGGTGCTTCATGTGGCTCTTATACAAAAACGGAATTAGCCGAAACTTGTTGTGCATTGGAACACGATGCCAAAGGTATTCAAAAAAATGAAAATATACTAATCCCATCGACGTACCAAATACCCACGACAAAAATGTGCCAAGGTGCTCCCCGATGACAAAAACATTAAACAACGCAAGTGCGATGTAACAAGTTGCTATCCGCACCATCGAACGCACCAACGGCCAATGAAGGAACATGATAATTCCCCACTTCAACGTACTATGACGAGCATAGCATAGTGTCGTCATTGCGAGGAACGCCTTTAGCCGCGAGCGAGAGCGTGGCGGGACGAAGCAATCTTACAATATCGTTCAAAAAAAATCGCGGTACTAAACCGCGACCTACTGAAAATGAAAATCCTTCGGCGTCGGCACAACATAGCCGCAGTCCTTGCAAACTTTTCCATAATTACAAGTCTCTTGCCAACGAAGCGTGCCGCTCAACGTATCTTTGGGAATGGATGAATGTGGGCAACGCCGCTGCACATCTTTCAATCTCCACTTTAACGCCTTCTGTTTCGATAAATATTCGGCCTTCAACTCGCGCATCTCCGCTCGCAACATTGTAGCCAAATTACGAATTTCCGTAAGGTCAGCATTAGCCACCGCTAACCTCCTTGTGAAGTTTCGCTTTTTGTTCCAGATCATTCAGTTCACGATCTTGTCGGATCCATCTTTTCATCAGTGCGTTAAGAGAGAAAAATGCTAAAAGTATAATCAACGTCGATATCACATAACGCAAAATATCAGGAATGGGCCCACAAATCACGAAGAGAAGCCCAGCAACTCCACCGAACAAAGCGTAGCTTATCAAAACCCTAGACAATCCTTTCCAAGAAAGATCTCCACCGTTAAATCCCAAAACGCCATTCATAAAGACATAAAACAAAAAAGAGACCGCCGTAAAACCAACTACAATTCCAAGAACCTCGAGTAACAGCATTAACAATCCCCCGAAGTAAAGTGCTCCCACCATCCTAATTGAAAATCGATGAATCTGTCAAAAAATTATTTTTCATAAAAATTTACCGTTACGAAAAATAAAACATAAAAAACCAGCATTCGCTGGTTTAAATTTATATAAATAATCTATTTGTTAACACTCAAATCAATATTCAACTCCTTTTTAACCGCTGCGACGATTTTACGCAATTCCTCTTGCAATTCGCTCTCTGACAAACGCGCCTTTTCACCAAGAAAGCATATGCGCGCATAAACAGATATATCCAGTGTATCTCTATCTTTTGAGTTCCAAGAACCTGGAAGCGTCTCCAAATTGACATCTACAACTCTCTGGCTCGCTTTTTTGATAACTCGCTGAACCTCCCCCAAAGACTCAGAGAAATCCTTCGCTTTTTGAACATACTGAACATTCCAAAAACTATAAAGGTTTCGAGGGAAAATACGTCGAGGAGCAAAGCGATCTTGATTATGTTTTTTTGTATATGCACGCCATTCCACAAATTGCTTTTCCCATACCGCTACATCCTGCGGAGGAACCAAAATATGAGTAGTTTGATAAATCTTAAAATCGCCCATGGAAATGTTATCAAGAAATATAACGGTCGTTATTGTTGCGTCATCAGTGCGAGCAACAACACTTATGCCATCACTCAAAACTTTAATTTTTTGAAATAAACAGCCGCTGGTAATCTGGATATTAGAAAATGGGTAACCATAATCAATGGCCTGATTCTCAAAACTACGCAAAGCAATGTGGATAGGCTGCAGCTCATAAACATCATATTCCCTACCAACTTCAATCAAAAAATTCACTTGATGCTCATCTCGTTCTTTATCTTCGGCAAAAACCGAACCATGACTCATAGCGATCAAAATAAAAGTGAGTGTGGCAATACGTCGCAACATCAATAGGCCCCCTTTATAAGTTTCAAAAAGCTATCTATTACCTTACAAGAAGATCATCTCGATGTCAAAAATTCATGGACAGTTACAAATACCTCAAGCGAGAATCGAGTATTAAGCAGTAAACATTTCCCGAACGGATATCGTTTCGAGAAACATCCCGCAAGACCCGCCCGTCATTAATATATTATAATAGGGCGGGTCTGAGGTAGAAGAAAGTTTTGTCGAAACAAAACTATTCTGTTTTCGAGAAACGATATCCGTTCGGGAAAATTATCTTTCATAAATCTTCACCACCCAAACAACCGTAATCGCGCAACAATCAATCTCCTCATCTCCTCAATCGACGCGCCTAACAACTTATATGGCGCAACCTCATTGGGCTTCTCAGTAAATATTCGCTCTAATCCCCTGCGCCACGCCAAACGGATTTCAGTACTAATATGGATAATCGCCATTCCATTTTTCGCTGCGCCTACAAATTCCTCATCTTTTAATCCCGACCCCCCGTGAAGCACTAAAGGCACCGAAACCGCCCGAGCAATTTCTTGAATACGTGAAATATTTAAAGTTGGGTTTGCACCTCCAACAACGAGTCCATGAATATTCCCCACTGCAG
Organism: uncultured Candidatus Saccharibacteria bacterium; assembly: GCA_964372325.1. GTDB lineage: Bacteria > Patescibacteriota > Minisyncoccia > UBA6257 > JAUSGH01 > CAYJQG01. The sequence goes on along the minus strand of CAYJQG010000011.1, from coordinate 8,971 downwards.
GAGCAAAGAGATCTACCTTCGTTTCCGTAACAAACCGCACTGCATCCTCGACGGTCGTTAAATCCTTCTCGGTAATTTGTGCGCCCTTTGGGATCTCAGTAAGTAAGGCCGACGAAGTACCAATATATCCCAACTCCCCCTCAACAATAATATTCGGGTTAATAGCCTTCGCAACTTTTACTGCCTCGCGCGTTTGTGCGATATTTTCTTCGAATGGCAACTTCGCTCCATCAAAAATTACCGCATCGTACCCCAACATCGCAGCTTCTTTTACTTTTTCAATCCCATACGTATGGTCGGCATTCAAAAATAATTGCACGCCGTAACTCTCCGCAACATTACGCACCATTGCCACAGCGTTTTTGGGAAGTAAAAATTCTCGCTCCCCTTCTGAGGTGCCAACAATAATCGGCGCACCAACCTCCTTCGCTGCCTCAGCAATCGCCCGTAACCCTGCAATATCTGATATATTAAAATGCCCAATAGCGACGTTTCGCCTTTGTGCATCTGCAATAACTTCACGAAATATATTCATGAAATACATTATAGCAAAACTTCACCAATAAATCTTTAAAATTCTAACTCACTTCGACCTGGCCGCGCTGCATCAAAATCAATGAGATAGGCTCTCGGTTTTTTAGTAAAATCTACATTGCCACTACTGTCTCTAAAGAATCTCAAAATAAAATTTCCTTTGTGCATATGCCCATGATTCACGCGAGCTTTATTTAATACTTTTAAAATATTTTCACAATCTTTTTTGAGAGCAGGTACAAAGTCATCGGTCATTGCTTCCCAGGCAGAAAGGTTTAAATCAAGTACACCGCTATACACGTCAACAAGACCATTGTTATTCAATCGAAATGACTGAATCGGTTCAATGGGAACATAGTCAAAACCAGCATATGCCCAAAGTGCATAGTCTTCATACAGCTTTTGCCACATAAGAAATGCCTGTGGCTTAATATGTCTAATAATAGTTTTATCTTTGAGTGGGCCACCGAGAAGCGTGGTCGTCGAACCATCTTTTTCAAACTCAGCTCGTGCGAATGTATTGCTGGTAATCGTTGGAGCACCTTGATAAAGTGGCGGCTCAACCAAAAAATTTCCAAGTTTAATTTTTGCGCTTTCAAAAAAAGAACGTTGTAGAGCGTCCGAGAGCATAAAAAACATCTGAGCAATCGCCCACTGATCAGTGATAGAAGAGCGCTTTAAATGAGCCGAAACTATGTCGACAAGCTTCTGTGCAAGTTCGGGTCTTTTATCGTATAAAACCAAAAAAATCATTCTAGCTGCTACATATTGCACTTGAATATCAGGATTATCCAAAGCATTCAAGATAATACGAGCAAAACCTTCTTGAAGCATCCATTGCTGACTAAGAGCAACAAAGCTTACCATCTGCATTGCTACGCGCTTTATATTAATATCAGAACCATCCAAGGCAGCAATAATAATTTTAGCAAGTTTTTGTTGCAGTTTAGATCGCTGCTGCTCAGAAATAAAATCTTTCTGCGGCCATCTCTTGGATCTTAATATAAGAGCTATCCAAAGCAGCATCGATAAGGTCGGCTTGCTGATCTTTCGGGGCAAATTCGATCATCTCAACTGCAATTCGCTGAGTCTGCACGCGAGGACTGGCAAGGGCATTCATAATAACCTTCGGAAGCGCGCTACGTAATTGAGGCTGTTGTTCAGCCGAAGCACAAGTAATAATTCGAGCCGCAGTGTATTGCACATGGATATCAGGACTTTGTAAATCAGTCGCAATAACAGCAGCAAGTTTTAAGTAAAGTCCTGATATATCACGCCAACCAGAAGGAACATGGTAAACCATAAGAGCAGCTTCTCGCCGCACCTTGATATTTGCGTTATCCAAGGCAACAATAATAATTGCAATAAGTTTTTTTACCAGTTCAGGGTCTTGGTCCAAAGAACTATTCGACATTTGCCGAGCCGCCATACTCTGAACTTCGATGTGCGAGCTATTAAGAGCGTTATCAATAAGAAGAGCGCGTTCATTAATAGGGGCTAAAGAAATTTCGGATACGGCTTTTTTTTGAACTACAATATTAGGATCACGCAGTGCTTTCGCAATAACAGAAGCACGTCGATCTTTCGGAACACCATGAATATAATTTTCATCAAGGCGCTGAGATATTGATTTGATTTCTACATCGCCGTCCTTATCACGGAGATATCTTAAAACAGCATGTTCAGTTATCGCTTCATGGCCCGAAATTTCGTACATCGGAAGATGATTCAGTAATTCTACCTTCGCCTCAGGCGCCTGAGGCGCAGAAATTTTTGAAAACCCTTTCATAATATTAAATTTAACATAACGTGAGCCTCTAACAAAAAGCTCCCGACTGTTGGGAGCGATATTCGCCGATATTTACGATCTCGATGCAAGGAAAAGCTGAACCGGAGAAGAGCTGGGCGAACGGCCATCTTCACCATTTGCGATAAAAGCCGTCGCTTCGCAAGACACACTTATTTTCATTTCTACGGTACCAGAAACCAACGGGTCAGGCACATGAGGTTCGTCGAAGAACACGCTTTCCCAACGAGCAATCGATGCCTTAACCCAGTCATAAACCTTCACAAAACATTCTTGAGGAGTAAATGCACGCGGACTTGGAGCCCGAGCAAGCTCACATACGCCATGAAAATCAACAATAGCCGAGACAGATATGCCTGCATCTTGTCAAGAAATCTTCACCTCATACGAAAATTCATTTTCGTCATCATCCGGAATGCGGGCAATATCTTTAACGGGAAAGCTAACAGATTCTTCCGGAAATGCAGCAACCGCCGGCCGATCATACTTCGCCGAAGTATTCAGCTGGCCACCAATGCAATCTTTTACTCGCGTCGTAACAACTACGTCAGTCAGCGTGTCAAAAAACGCTTCGTCTCTTGGTATAAAATTAAAACAAAATTCCCCGCTGAAAGTAACCCACCTACCCATCTTCCGATCCTCCGCTCAAGAGTTATCAAACAACACGAGTTATATTATCAGAAATATTGTTGACTGTCAAGCAACCGAAAAATAAGACCCCTAAACTTAGAAATCCTTTTTTATCTCATACTCCTACCAACCTATCGAAAAAATGTTTACCGACTATAAAAATGGATACAAGGCACATGCCACTCCAAAGATTCTTCAGGGGCGACTCTATTTCAGAACACCACCAACCCGGGTAAAGCTCGATAGCGAACTTTCCCGAACGGATATCGTTTCGAGAAACATCCCGGAAGCCCCGCCCGTCATTATTATATATTAAATAAGGCGGGGCTGAGGTAGAAGAAGATTTTGTCGGAACAAAATCATTCTGTTTTCGAGAAATGATATACGTTCGGGAAAAGTCATCGCCCACAAAAACGAAAAATCTGCACCTCACACCTCAAACCACCCTTGAATAATATATTTTTTCGAAACCTCCTCCAACTCACGTTCACTAAAATAACTCGCAAAAATCTTATTCCACAACGCCTCTTGCTGGTGGTATAAATATTTGGTAAGCTCTCGAGCTTTGACAAGCGACATCACCGTATCAATAAGGTTAAAACTCGCAAGCACGGGCACACCACTTTCGGTATTAAAAAAATCTCCCACCCAATCTAAGCCATCCCAAAACGCAAGCCCGTTCCGAAAATTAGGGAAAACTTCTGGGACACGGATAATATCGCGCTCAGCGCGGACCCAATGCAAAGCCTCGGGGTTAATGTGCGGCTCAAATAATCGCCAATCATTCTCATCGCCCTTGGCCAAATACCGCTGCACGATAAGCCATGGTGTGCGCGACTGCAACGTATGTTCAAGCGATAATCTTCGCTCAATAACATCTCCGCGAAGTAACGATATAATAGAGGCAGCGAAACGTTCGGGTGCCTCACTCGAAAACCGTTCAAAAAGATTCGAGTAATAAGTAATTTCGTGCAAATAATGAAAAAGTAGGCATAGCAACCGAAGCGTCTCTCCAGAAATACGTAAAAATATCGGAATAACAAATACCACACCCAACTCCTTCAAGTGACTCACGTTATGATGCTTTTTTGTAACAAATTTTTCTGCGGCATCAACCCACTCTTGTCCCAAAACTTTAAGCACCACAGGACGTTGCTCAAAATCTGAGGACACAAGTTGCTCATATTGTTTAAAAAATACATTGTTTTGCCATTCTTGATCTTCCAAAAATCGCAGCGCACTATACACCTCAAGCAAATCTTCTTTCGCAAGCAACTCATCAACCGTTGCATATCCCAACGCGCGCAGAATTTGCTTAGGCGGCTCAGCACGCAAAAATTGTGCCGCGCGATCGAGCTTCAAAAAATATCCCATTGGAGGCTTGTGTACCTGTGCAACAAACGCACAAACTTTTTCTGCAGCGAGAACGCTCATCGACGAGCCAATACCAATAGTATGAAATAATTCAATATCGTCGGACTCAATTTTTGAAATGAGCGCGTCATAAATTTCTGCTGCGCGCGATTCGTGGGCAAGTCCCAAAGCCTGCATACGGTCGCGAATAGTGTTATCGTTTTGAGCGATAATATCGGCCATCACTCCACGCTTCCCGGTTGCGCGTTCCATTTGCGACTCCAAGTCAAACACCACGTGTTTATCTACCCGAAGAATTTTTGCAATTTTTTCCTGCGATGAAATTTCCATAAACTATAATCACATAGTTATACGCGCCCGCGCCGCAAATGCAAAGGGCAAAAAGTAATTATCAAGCCCCTCAAGCGTACTCTGGTATTCTTTACCGCCAGTAACCGCATCACAAAATGCCTCTCGTAGCCGAGCGATCTCCCACCGACGGCCGATCCATCGAGGATCATCTAGTGTCAAATCAAAAAGCTCCAATGCACGATCAATGGTACGATGATAAATCGCTTGGTCTTTGTTCTTCCATCGTGCGCTACGACCAATCTCGCTACCGATATTCCCCAATTGTTCCATTAACGTAAGAGTGAACCAGCGACCCTCAGTTAATGACCGATGAATAACACTCATAGGCACTCAACGGACAAGCGCTTCGACAATTTGACGGATTTGAACACGAACCTCTTCGCGCAAAACATCACGTGAACGATTATCAAATTGAGGTTTTAAATTCACCATCGAATCAAACTCAAGAAAATCACTGCCATTCTTCCCAGGATACAAATTAATACCCCATGTATCCTCGCGCTTTGAACCATGCCGTTCCGATAAAAACAATTCTTCATCCGCATGAAGTTCGCCACCAATCGCCATAACACGTTGTCGAACATCAACAACCGCCTTAACGAGTATCACAAAATTATCTTTTGCGAGATTAGACAATGCCTCACGGCTCGTTGGATGTCCCGCGTCAATAAAAATAATCTCCATACATACTGTATATACCACATTCCGCAATACAAAATCAAAATAAATTATACTCGATAAAAAAAAATATCGGGTGAAACCGCACCTCACAACTCCATCACTTCCACATGCAACTCTTTCCATCGCGGCGATCGCATAAATTGTTGCCGCGTGAGTATTCCTGGATGCGCACCAATACGCTCAACGACAGAAGTCGCATTCGCACTCCCTAATCGAATTGCATCACAAATATCGACTTCGCTAATGCTTAATATCTTATTAAAAAATCCTTCGGGCCCGGCCCTCAAGACGACACGCGGCGTCATTTTTGCCCTTTGCATCAGCCCCGCGACAAAACCCGAACCAAATGCATCCCCCGCCCCAGTACGATCAACAATTTTTTGCTCATGGAATATTCCCGCCTTGTATAAACATTTATGGTCAGAAACCATAACGCCATTTGGCCCATCGGTTACCACCACAATACCAGAAGTAAGCTTGTCCATTTCTCGCAACATAGTTGAAGTCTCTTTATATGGGACACTCGTAAGCGCAGCGGCTTCTTCGCGGTTCACTATAAGCACAGCAGTCTTTAACAAAAATGGAGCCAAAACTTTTTTCTCCATACGCACATAATGCCCCGAAGGGTTCAATACAATACGCACTCCATGCGCGACAAGTTGCGAAACCATAACAGAAATAAATTCAAAGGGGATTCCGCCCGGAGCAATGTACGCCCACTGCGTTTTTAAAAGTGGCTTTGGCAATATTCGAAGCTCGTCAGCAGCACCACGATACACTAACACCGTCCGCTCTCCGGCGTGAGACAACAATAATGTTGAATATGCGGTGCCTATAGAAGGCACCACCGTGGGGCTAACCGTAATATGTTCAGCGCGCAACCCTTGAGTAATAACACGTCCCGCCTCATCGCGACCAACGGCAAACGTTGTCGCAGTCGTTAACCCCTGTCGAGCAAATGTCACTGCGGCATTTGCTGCGCCGCCTCCAACCGCGAAGAGTAATTCATCAATATCTACCTTCCCTCCAAACGGAAAACATTCCGCAACTCCAGTGGGAAAAACTTTGGTATCGCGAAAATGCGGGTCGTTAATTTTTTGAAATAACGAGCTTCGCAAAAATACATCGCGCGTCGCAGTGCCAATAGTAATAACATCAAACATGTGATCATTATAACAAAAAATCCCTACACGCTGTAGAGATCATGAAAGTAAAAAGTTGACGATGGGCGCCGTTACGCGCTGCACGGGGATATTCGGCAAAAACACCATAAGCAACATAATGCACAGCAACGAATTAGCTTCAATATACATCATAATATCCAACGGCAAAAATGTGGTAATGAGCCGCGAACCATCGAGTGGAGGAATGGGGATAAAGTTAAATACTCCGAGCATCACGTTAATAGTAACGAACCCCGCACAAATCTCCCAAGGAATGCTATGAATCGGAAACGCGCGCGCAACACCCGCGGCGACTAACGCAAGGAGAAAATTAGCAACAATACCGGCAAGTGCCACGCACACGCTACCAAGCTTTCGTGGGTAAAGAGCAAAAAAATCAACTGGGACAGGCTTCGCAAAACCGAAAATTGGTGCGTGCAGAAAAACGCAAATCAACGGAAGGAGGATTGTCCCGAAGGGATCAATATGCGCAATCGGGTTTAAGGTCAATCGGCCCCGCTCTTTGGCTGTCGTATCTCCAAACCACAATGCAACAAAACCATGGCCACATTCATGAATCACCAACGAAAAAAGCACGATCGCAAACACCAAGACAAACTGAATAATCATAGCGAAACCCCAATCAATGTACTTGGAACATCATAAATAAAATAATCTCAAACGTCAATAAAAAAATAAATAACCCATCACGCTATCCCATAATAACTAAAAAATAGAGTATGCCTCGGCTTCTAACTTTGAGGTGCAATAACGAATGTTTCCCGAACGGATATCGTTTCGAGAAACATGCCCTTTAGACCCGCCCGTCATTAATATATCTTTGATAGGGCGGGTCTGAGGTAGAAGACCCTCCTATCGGTGGGCAGGCCTGCCTGCCGGCAGGCAGGAAGTTTTGTCGAAACAAAACTATTCTGTTTTCGTGAGTGCGATATCCGTTCGGGAAACATATCCTTCGCAAGGCGGCTCCCCTAAAGTCATGAGCCGGGGCATACACAGTGTGAGGGGTTACAAAAATAACGTGGGGTAATCACCCCACGTTACGTATGCTCTAATGGCTAAGATGCGAAAAATACTTAATCCACCACTGCAACCCCCAAACAAACCAATAGCAAAGCAGAAAAAGAATGACCATCACCACACAAAGCCCACAACCAGGGTCATACGGTCCGCGATCAGCCACGAAACCCTCCTTGTCGAGTCACTAAACCTACTTCTTTCTTTTTAACACAGTTTTAGCAGCGCGGACAATTGCAGTAATATCCATGCCATATTTCTTGAGAAGTTCTTTACAAAAAACGGGCTCTCAGCCCGTTCTAATTATAAATACTTCAATACTATTACATATCCTCAAGCGATCCGGGGTCTTTCCAATTTTCCTCGGTAATCCGTCCAACAAATAGCGGCTTCGTGAGCCCCGGACGCGTAACCCACATGAGGAAAGGCTTGTTGATGATATGCGGCGGTTTAGGCGAAGCAGACACTGAAGTGGAGAGCATTCCACCGATCGCAACAGCGCTCTTGACCCTGGCGCCCTTTGCATTCATTTTCAACTTCGTCTGTTGCAACGCCTGTGTAATTTCATTATCAAATCCCTCATTGTCTTTAGTACCCATCTTCTTCAGCCAAGAAATATCCACCATTTGATCAAGATCCACCATCGGAACATGCAAACCAGCAAAATCATAACAACGGTCAGTGGCCAGAGAAAGATCTACCGCCGCAGCAAGAAGATCAAAATGCCTCAAGTCACGCGAGAACATCGTCATAAACACTCGATCATCCGTCTTAGTTTGAACAGAGACAATGGGGTGGGGGTGTTTCTTTTGGGTAAAGAACTGCACAATCTGTTGACTTAGCGCAAACCCAGAGAACTGCACTAGAGTAGGAGTAACGATCGTCGTCTTCGTCCCCGTCTCAAACCACAGCATCGCAAGATCCAATACACTCGCTGCACCCCACGCCTTAAACGGAGGAGGAAGCACGGGGAATGGATCAAGCTGAATCTGGAAATTCTTCGAACGAAGGAATTCATTTAACGGCTCAGCGGTCCTCGAAGCCCGGCTCTCGATTTCGGGGATGGTCATTGCCTCAGTTCGGCACAATTCCAATTCCTTAAGAAAACGCCTCTGCATTTTATTCACTGCTTTCCACTTCCTATCCCTGCCCAAAAAAGCATTTTCAGCAGTAACAACCGCAGTTACAATAGGATACACGCAAGCCGTTTTCGTCTTCGCCATACAATCTATCTCCCAAGGTTCGTAACAAAACAACTCACGAGACAATCCCGTGAGTACATTTCATATAATAACTAAGCACAACCAAAAAGTCAAATCGTCGTCAAATCGATGCCATGCGTAACCTCAGATATATTTTGAATACATCCTGAACATAGAGTTACTCATCAAGTTAC
>CAYJQG010000010.1:0-26250 GCA_964372325.1 uncultured Candidatus Saccharibacteria bacterium | reverse complement strand
AAGGTTTCACCATTGAAGATTTTCTCACCAAATGCATCATCCAACTCGAAACACAAAACGAAGTGTCGAATGTTTGGGAAGACAAGAATGTGATGTTTCTTTTAGGGAATTATCTGGCATCGCGGGGGTTCCTCCCGTACGGCTATTGGGATCTGGTTCTCTGCAGGGCGGATGTGGGGAGCGTTATCCCCGTCAGTCGGTATGATCATTGGGGTGCGGGGCCCGTGGTGAGGATTTTAAAATCTTGATATTCCCGTGGTGAGCCGAGTCAAACCATGAATTTTTAAATTAATGTCATCGATTAAAAACTCCATAAGCTTAAGGCTTCATGGAGTTTAGGATGTATCTGGGGTTATGCAGCCACCTGGGACACAAGCATCAAATCACAATGGACTTGGCTCCACTAAAAATCTCGTTCCTTAAGCTTTACAGAAACAACAAGCGACTTACCGTTGCGAAGCAGCTTGAGACGCACTTCTTCACCAACAGCGTATTGCTGTAAAAGCGATGCGAGTGAGTGGTCACTATCGATTTTAATATTATTAATCTCCACAATAATATCCTCAGCTTGAATGCCAGCAATGGCCGCAGGAGAGTTAAGCATAACAGCTGGCCCATCGTCCGAACCACGTATTAATGCGCCAACCTCTATAGGTAAATAATCGCGTTTCGCAATTTCAGGGGTAATCAACGTATACCGAACGCCAAGGTACGGCACCGAAATCTTCCCTCCACGCTTTACCGATTCAATGTCACGCTTCACACGATTGATGGGGATCGCAAAACCAATATTTTGCGCACCAGAAACGATTGCAGTATTAATACCAATCACCTCACCACGCGAATTCAATAGCGGTCCACCAGAATTACCAGGGTTAATCGCTGCATCAGTTTGAATAACTCCCTCGATATGCTCGACAGTACCGGCGGGAGCGGCAGCGTTCACCGTACGCGAAAGTCCTGATACAATACCAACAGAAACGGTATTACGAAATTCACCCAAGGCGTTTCCAATAGCAATAGCAGTTTGCCCAAGTCGAATGCCCGAAGAGTCGCCAAGCTGAACAACCGGAAGTTTCGAAGCGTCAATTTTTAATATCGCAACATCCTGAACAGGGTTTCTCGCCAACACTTTTGCTTCGTATTTCTTACCATCGTTCGTAAATACGGTGTACGACGCATCGGTGTCCGCGACAACGTGCTTATTGGTCACCACCCAACCGTCGCTACCCACAATAAATCCCGAACCACCTCCAACTTGTTGGCGCTGGCTCCCCTTTTGGCATGGTCGATAGAATTGAAATGGTGCTCCTCCACCAAAAAATTGTTGAAATTCTGGAGGAAGATCTCCAAATGGACTATAGCCACATTGTTCAATAATAGGAACATCTTTTGAAATAACAATCGAAACAACTGCGGGCGAAGCCTTGTCTACTGCAGCAACAATCGCCTCTTCATAAGAATTCAGAGGCTCGAAAGGTTTTGGTGTTGGGATATTCGGCAGATTCGTGGGTGGAGTCGTTGACCCACTCTTAAAAAAATGCTCAATGTAAAGCTTTAAATCACCGAGACGAAAATCGTCGAGCGTAAGGTTTGAGGCGAGCGCAAGCACACGCGCAGGGAGCACGACCGACGCCCTCACGCCAACTCCGATGCCAACCATAAGAAGGGCGGTTATGATTAATGCAACGAAAAATTTTTTATCCATAATTATAGTTACTTTCGTATATTTTTGTAATTATAACCCCTCACGCTGTGTAGGCCTCGGCTCATGACTTTTCGAAAGTGTACCTCGCAAAGGATATGTTTCCCGAACGGATATCGTTTCTCAAAAACAGAATAATTTTGCTTCGGCAAAATTTTCTTCTACCTCGGTCCCGCCCTATTTAAGATATTATAATGACGGGCTGGACCTGCGGGATGTTTCTCGAAACGATATCCGTTCGGGAAACATTCGTTATTGCATCTGCCTGCATCGCCTTCGCGTAGCCGCTTCGGCGGAGCGAGACCGGCAGGCAGGCGTATCATTTTCGTATTTAGTAGCCTATATTATTTTTTCATGTTTAATCTATTTCTTCTTAAGAATATTTTTAATCACTGCAATCGTCTTGTCAACTACTACCCGAGTAGTATGGCGTCCAAAACTAAAACGCAAGCTCGAACTCGCGCGGCGGTCGTCGCAACCAATTGCGCGGAGCACATGCGAGGGGCTACACACCCTCGCATGACACGCCGAACCCGGAGAAACAGCAACGCCCCGCATATCGAGCGCAATGAGTAAATCCCCCGCAGTTGATCCGGGAATATAGATATTCATATTATTCGGTAGACGTTCGAATAATGAACCGTTGAGTGCAACACGAGGAGCAACGACACGTAAACGCTTCAAAAAATAATCGCGGAGTTTTTTTACTCGTACGGTCTCTGTAACGCGCAGCCGCTCAACAATCTCTACCGCCTTCGCGAACCCAACAATGAACGGGACATTCTCAGTGCCTGCGCGTAACCCCCGTTCTTGTCCCCCGCCAGTAATAATGGGAGCTAAGCGCAAATCCTGCCTGCCGGCAGGCAGGTCGCTAAACACAGATCGCTCACCTTGCGCGCTTTGCGCCATGCCTACCGGCAGAGAGGCTTTGTGCTTTGCGCTTTGCCGATTATACAATAATCCTATTCCTTTTGGCCCATATATTTTATGAGCAGAAAGCGTGAGTAAGTCCACGCCCAATTCATTGACTCGACATGGCAAATATTGAAAGGCTTGCACGGCGTCGGTGTGAAATAACGGCCAATCGCAAATCGCAGGTCCTGCCTGCCGACAAGCAGGTCCTGCCTGCCGGTAGGCAGGTCGCGGATCGTCACCTCCTACATCGGTACGCAACGTGCGACCCGCGACGCGCGATGAACGAAGTCGAACCGTGTGCTTTCTAAAATCTTGTCTAAAATCTTGAATGATTTTAGAAATCTCTTGAATCGGCTGAATCGTCCCAATCTCGTTGTTCGCATACATCACTGACACCAAAACAGTTCGTTCGTTTAATGCAGCTGCCAATTTTTTAAGATCCACAATGCCGTTTTGCGAAACGGGAATATATACAACCTCAACACCATCAAGCTCTAAATCGCGTACAGTTGCCAAAATGGATTCATGTTCGATCGCAGAAACAATAATCCGCGGCTTCCACGCCCTGTCATTGCGAGGCCAAACTTCAGTCGTGGACGAAGCAATCTTATCTTCGACTTGAGATTGCTTCGCTGACGCTCGCAATGACAAGCCCAGCATTGCACTCCGTACCGCACCTCTAATGGCGAGGTTATTCGCCTCCGTAGCCGACCCCGTAAAAATAATTTCTTTATATGAACAACCGAGCGCAGAAGCAATAATTTCACGCGCACGAAATACTGCGCCCGATGCTTCTTGACCAAAACCATGGAGCGACCCAGCATTCCCAAAATCTTTACAGAAATATGACTCCATCGCACGGAGTACTTTGGAATCAACTGGGGTTGTGGCGGCATAGTCGAGATAGATACGTGACATAAATCAATAGTGAGATATAAAAAAATAAAAAACAAATTCTTTAACGTTGTCATCCCAGCCCGAGAGCTGAGATCTATTAAGCCTAAAACGACGTGGATCCTGGATTGTTATCCAGGATGCTCAATTTTCCAACCACTCGCTTCGCTCGTGGGGAAAATTGGCACTTTTGACAAATCCACTAAAGAAGAGTACTATATATAACAGTGGCGCGCAAACCCCCTTGAAGAGAAAACTCAGCCGTTGGCTGGTGCGCGTCAGAACATTCAAAACAGAGGAGGAAAGATGAAGGTTTCCCAAGATAAACGAGCGAAAGTCCGTATTATTAGTAGAGATTGGAAGATCCTACTCGTCTTGAATCTTCCAGAAATCATTCAAGAACTGGGGGTTCCGAAGGAAGCTGGTTTTGGCCTCCCGGGTGGTGGCGTTCAAGAACGAGACCATGCAAATGAAGATGGGCTCATTGATTGGGAAAAGACGGCGAGAAATGCCGTCCTTCGCGAAACCCAAGAAGAATGCGGAGTTGAAATGCGTAACGCAATCGAAGCAACACTTGAGCTGATTGATGTAGATACAAAGAAAAGTGGCCAAATCACCTATCTTTTCGAAGCAATCGAAGATCCGTATTCCGAAGTGCCTTGGGAAGAAATCAAACGCGATTGCAGCCAAGATAAAAAAGTTGTTTCGGTACTGTGGTACGACACCAAGAGCCCCGATTCGATTCAGGGCGAAAGAACGGTAAACGGGCGCAAGCAGCCCGTCGAACTCGTACGAATCCCAGATGAGTGCGATTATCGCAGCTCCGAAGAACCGACGAATTACGAGCGACTCTATGGTATTACGAGACGACAAATTAATTTTGTGAAGCCAGTAGTAAATCGAAACAATACAACCTCTACGCAAGAAGCGTAGAGGTTTTTCTTTGGTTTACGAACATACGAAATAAAAACTTGTTAAAGAACGAAGTTCAAATTATACTTTTGACAGCTCAATGAAAAGGCAATAATGTATGCAGTATATGGAAGATACACTATTTCACACGGCAAATGGAACGCAACTCACACTCCAGGCAGTGGTTAGCGAAATCATCAAGTTTATGTGCACCGAAACGCATCGTGCATATACCATTACACTAGGCACCGACTCGCTACAGGGTCGCGGAGGCCATGCTGATTTTGTGACCGCCATTGTCATACACCGCATTGGTGGTGGTGGACGCTATTTTTGGCACAGAACTGAGCTTGAGCACATCCACAGCCTGCGTTACCGCATGACGCAAGAAGTATTAATGTCGCTTGAAGCGGCAAAGAATTTTTTACACTTACTCGAACTCGCAGTTGCGACAGGCATAGACATCCCACAATACAAAATCGAAATCCACGTTGACGTTGGCGAAAACGGCGAAACACGCACCATGATTCAAGAACTCGTGGGAATGATCAGGGCAAATAACTTTGAGGCAAAAACAAAGCCTGAAAGTTATGCAGCGTCATGTGTTGCGGATAAGCACGTGTAATAAGGCTAACGATTATGGATAAACTCATCATCGATATCGAAACAAAAAATACCTTTGCCGACGTTGGTGGCCGGAATAATATCGACGCCCTCGAAGCATCGTTCGTGGGCGTTTATTCATATGACAAAAACGAATACTTTAGTTTTTTCGAAACTGATTTTGCTGCACTAGGGCGGTTACTCCAACATGCCGGGTTAGTTATCGGCTTTAGTATTAATCGTTTCGACATACCAGTGATGGCAAAATATTTTGAAAGTGGAAAATTTTCTAGTGGCACCCATTTTAATATTTGGGCACTTGAACGATACGACCTCTTAGACGAAATCGAGACTAATCTCGGCTTTCGAGTGAGCCTCGACATTCTCGCAAAAGAAAACTTAGGTATTGGCAAGACCCACCACGGCCTTGAAGCAGTCGAATTTTATAAAACAGGAAATTTTGAAGAATTAAAAAATTATTGCTTACACGATGTACGCATCACTAAAGACTTATACGATATGGCGCGCAAACAAGGCCACCTCATGATCCCGCCAAAACCAGGACATAGTGACGAAAAAATCAAAGCGATGTTCAACAATAAAGACCTCTCATTACCCGCAACGCTATTTTAATATAAACCCGTTAACAAAAAACCAAATTGGAAACCTCCAAATAACGGGTGGTTTTTTCATAAACAGCAGAAAATAGTGTAAAATAGAATCATGAAAAAGAAAATGCGGAAATCCCGCCACGAAGAAAGCGAGGTCAGAGAACCGCCAGTCTCACGCTTAAGCATTGAAACAAAAAAAAGCGTAGTGACAATTCTTCTATACGGCATAACGATATTATTTCTATTAGCAAGTTTCGGGTATGCTGGCCCCGCAGGCACAACACTCTATAATGGATTAAATGCGTTATTTGGTTGGGGTTATTATCTTTTCCCATTAATTGCGGCACTTATCGGGACATCACTACTCGTATCACATGAAGAAAAATTTGCCGGTATCACCGTGCTAGGAACCGGCGCATTTATTATTACAGGCCTCGGGATTATCGACATCATCTTTCCCGATCATGGTGGCTTTATCGGAAACATTGTGGGGCTACTCCAAAAACCGTTTGGCTATACCGCGAGCTTAATTATTTTAGCATGTACCGCCGCAGCAGCGCTGCTCATAACCCTAAACGCAAAAATCTTAATCAAAAAACACACCAATGATGTCGAGGAAGTTGGGCGCATAACACCGAAAGAAGAAACAGTAGTAGTACGCACACCCGACGGCAAAAAAGAAACAATGTCGCTCGCCACAAAAACGGAGATTCCGAAAGAATCGGAACAAAAAGAAGAAAAACAAAAAGAAAAATCAAAGAAAGAAATGAACGTGGGCGAGCAAAGCGTCGAGACAAATTACTCGACACCAAAAGCAATAACGGGTTGGACATATACGCCGATCAATTACACCGCTCCAATGTTAACGCTCTTCAAGTCATCGGTTGAAAAACCAACATCTGGCGACATTAGGGGTAACGCGAATATCATTAAACGGACACTTGAAAGTTTTGGCATCCACGTTGAAATGGGCGAAATAAATATTGGCCCGAAAGTTACAAGATATACCCTAAAACCCGCAGAAGGCATTAAACTCTCGCGAATTACCGCGTTAAACCAAGACATGGCGCTAGCACTTGCCGCACATCCTATTCGCATGGAAGCACCGATCCCCGGAAAATCGCTCGTCGGCATCGAAGTACCTAATAAGTCCGCAGCAATCGTTCGCCTCGGAACCATGCTTGCATTTCAAGAATTTGCAACAACTGGGCCGCTCAATTTCATTCTTGGGCGCGATGTCACCGGCGACCCAATTTATGTCGACATCGAAAAGTTGCCCCACCTTTTAATTGCCGGGGCGACAGGGTCAGGGAAAAGCGTAGCGATTCATTCACTAATACTTTCGTTACTCTACAAAAATTCGCCGGAATACCTCCGGTTAATACTCATCGACCCCAAGCGCGTCGAGCTTTCGGTGTACGATGGCATCCCCCACCTTATAGCGCCGGTGATCACCGAGGGTAAAAAAGCAGTCGGAGTATTTCGCTGGGCAATCTCAGAAATGGAACGCCGCTACGAAATATTATTGCATGCTGGTGTGCGTGATATTAAAAGCTACAACAAAGGAAACATCCCGCCACTGCCCTATCTTATTATTGTGGTGGACGAACTCGCAGACCTCATGTCGACGTATGGTCGCGAAGTTGAAGCATCGGTCGTGCGTCTCGCACAAATGGCACGAGCCACGGGTATCCACCTTGTACTTTCAACACAACGTCCATCGGTCGAAGTTATTACCGGACTCATTAAGGCGAACATCACTGCACGTATTGCACTCCAAGTCGCAAGTCAAATTGACTCACGCACCATTCTCGATATGGCGGGCGCAGAAAAACTATTAGGTGGCGGTGATATGTTATTTACTTCATCAGAGTTCTCTAAACCAAAACGCATTCAAAGCGCATACGTAAGCGAAGAAGAAATACACGCAGTTGCAGATTTCATTATCGAAAATAATCCAATAAATACCGAAAATACCGAAGCGACCGCTGCGACATTAGGAAAAATAAACCAAGAGGGCAACATCGCGCTCAAAGACACCGAAAGTGAAAATGGCCCCGATATGTTTGACAACGTTAAAGGAGAAGACGAAGATGACTTGTATGAAGAAGCGATCGAAGTAGTACGCGAAGCAAAAAAGGCATCAGCTTCGCTCTTGCAACGACGACTGAAGGTTGGCTATGCACGTGCCGCACGACTCTTAGATATTATGGAGAATAAAGGTATCGTTGGCCCTGGGGACGGCGCAAAACCAAGAGAAGTCTATCTCAACGTAGAAACTTCGGTAAATGTACATACTGAGCCCGAACCGAAAGAAAACTCAGATCAAAAAACCGAAGAACCATAAAACAAATCGCAAGTCGTGATATGACGAACGATAAGCGGCCAACAAAATACGATCTGCAATAAACGATCTGCGACCTGTAATCACCATGGACGAACCAAAACTCTTAAAAGAAATCCTCGCCGAGGCGATGGATGCAAAAAATTATACTCCGGAAAAAATCGCAGAAACTACTGGGGTGCCTATTCGTTATATTCATCTACTATTAAGCGATACCAGCGAAGGGTTGCCTCCAGCACCATATACACGTGGATATCTTGGGAAAATTGCTTCCGCCATCGATATCGACGCGCACACACTTTATCGTACGTATGCCCGCGAAGTAAAGCCTAAACGCTCTGGCGAAACCGACACACTACCCAAAAATAGGTTTGCCATTCAACACATTAAGCGCAGTACAATTATCGCAGGCGTCATGACGATATTCCTGTTGATATACGTACTCACCAATATATCGAAGGTCATCAGATCCCCCGACATCACGCTCACAAATCCAAGAAATGAAATCACCACAACGAACACTCCAACAATAATAATAGAAGGAACAATTAATGACCGAAACGATATCGTGACACTCGGCAACGAACAATTGTTTGTGAACGAATACAACGAATTTAAAAAAGAAATTGCGCTAGAAGTAGGAACGAACACCATAACCGTGACTGCTGCACATTTCTTGGGTCGAAAAAGTGAGAAAACAATCCAAATTATTTACATGGTCCCCACCGCAACAACAACCGAAGAAAAAAAGTCGCACTAGAACCCATCTCAAAAATCCCCCAAGGGCTTGCAAAGATTCCTAGGATGAGTAGGGCTTACGCAATTGGATGCAGTTCGAGGCGCGAGCGAGGCTTGCGACCAAGCTGTACGTAACAGTACTGCGCGGAAGCAAACGAGCGAGCAACAAAGAAATGCGCCAATTGCGTAAGCCCTAATGGGTTCTAACATTGACGTACGAGGAGACATATAATACAACTAATATATGACAAAAAATATTCACGAGAGCGAAGATACAAAATCAAAAGACATCGACGCATTACTCACGGCGCTTCAAGAAAAATTCGGTGAGGGATCGATTATGAAATTAGGCGACGCCACGAAAATCGATGTCGAAGTAATACCCACGGGATCATTCTCCTTAGACATCGCACTCGGTGTTGGAGGCTTACCAAAAGGACGCATCGTAGAAGTCTTTGGTCCTGAAAGTTCTGGTAAAACAACACTTGCATTAAATGTCGTTGCGCAAGCACAAGCTAAAGGTGGGCGCGCAGCATTTATCGATGCCGAACACGCACTCGACCCAGAATATGCGGCGAAACTCGGAGTAAAAACAAAAGAATTACTCATCTCTCAGCCAGATAATGGCGAAGAGGCACTCAACATTTTAGACAGTATCGTACGGTCAAACCTTATTGACGTAGTGGTTGTTGACTCAGTCGCGGCACTGACCCCCAAAGCAGAAATTGAAGGTGAAATGGGCGCACAATTCATTGGACTACAGGCGCGCTTAATGTCGCAAGCACTTCGCAAATTAACGGCAATTACGGCGAAATCAAAAACGTTAGTTATCTTCATTAATCAACTCCGAGAAAAAGTGGGCATTATGTTCGGGAACCCCGAAGTAACCCCTGGCGGACGCGCATTGAAGTTTTACACCTCAGTGCGTCTCGATGTACGGAAAATCGCACAAATTAAAAAGGGGGAAGACATCATCGGTAATCGTGTGCGCGTAAAAGTGGTAAAAAATAAAGTCGCTCCTCCGTTTAAAATGTCGGAATTCGACATATTGTTCGGCGAAGGAATATCGTACGAGGGCGATGTCATGAACGTAGCGATCTTAAAAGGAGTAATTACCAAAACGGGAAATACCTATAGCTTCGAAGGTGAAAAACTAGGCGTAGGGATTGAAGCAACTCGAACACACCTCAAAGAAAACAAAAAAACTCTTCAGGCAATCATTAAAAAAACGCGTGCGATATTAGAAACCGCACCATTAACCCCAGACAAAGAATAAAATAAAAATACTCGCGTGGCAGCGAGTATTAGTAATTTAACGCAAAAAAGTTTTGGAATAATGCCACAACAACAATTGGGCCAGTACCACCAGGGGTTGGAGTAACAATACCGCCGAACGTATCAACTGACTGCGCGTCGGCATTCGGCGGATAACCAAAATCAATAACAATAGTTTTTGGGCTAATGCCTAACCCATCAACAAGCCCAGAGACATTCGCACCGCAAATAATAATATCAGCTTGATGAATCTGCGCAGCGCGCTGCTCACGTGAAACCTTACTGCCGAGTACCGTAACTTGCCCACCAAGTGCTGCGAGATAGTGCGCAATCGGGCGACCAACAAGCAGCCCGAAGCCCAAAACGAGTATACGCTTTTCTTGAGGCGCAAGAATGCCGAGTGAAAGCAAAATTTCTTTAGTGGCAACAACCGCAGCTGGAGACACGCGAGGATCACCAGCAAAAAATTGCGCGAGATTCAAGGCGGAGAGACAATCAACATCTTTGTTTTGAGGTACGCTGTCCAAAATAACTGCGCGATCGATGTGCGAAGGCAATGGCAACTGTACAACCACGCCACCAACGAGCGGGTGTATTCCAATAGCAGCAACTTCGTTACGAAGTAATTCAGTGGTAATTGTTATAGGAAAACGCTTTAGCTCAAAGGGGATTCCAAGTTCACTCGCGACTTTTTCTTTTTGGCGTAAAAATGCAAGCGAGGCCCTATCATCACCAATCATCACGGCAACAAGTTTTGGTGGCGCACCCAACGGAAAACGCCGCTTCTCCATATGCGGAGAACCACTCGAAACCTTATACACGCGCGCAGTCTCAATCCGAGACTTAAGTGTCTGAAGCATCGTACCCGCAATAGCGCGCCCATCAATAAACATAGTTATTGAATTTCTAACGGAAAACGATGAATAAAATCTACGACCTCGGGAAAAACTTTTTTCGAATCCTCACGACGCACGAGTAGTCGCAATAAAAATTCAGCAATAACATTCATATCCGTCTCCTGCATTCCACGCGTTGTAACCGCCGGAGTCCCCAATCGAATTCCAGATGGAAGTAACGGCTTAGTGTCGTCGGGTAAACTATTACGGTTCGCAAGAATCGATGCAGCTTCTAAAATCTTTTCTGCAGTACGACCATCCAAATTCAACGGTCGCATATCTACGAGTATGAGGTGCGTATCAGTACCACCAGTTAAAAGAGTAAACCCCCGCTCCGTTAATGCGATTGCCATGGCCTTGACGTTATGCACAATTTGCCGTTGATAATTTTCAAAGTCAGGTTGCAATGCTTCATAGAAAGCCTGCGCCATAGCGGCAATAACATTGCCGTGTGGCCCACCCTGCATACCGGGGAAAACCGACTTATCAATCTTCGAAGGCAGATCACGCGCATCACGCTTCGCAAAAATAAGTGCTCCACGAGGACCACGCAACGTCTTGTGCGCTGTAGTCGTAACAATATCGGCAACTGCAAATGGTGATGGGTGCAACCCCAGAGCGACGAGCCCAGCGATGTGCGAAATATCTGCCATGAGATACGCTCCAACTTCTTTTGCAATACAACTAAATGCTTCGAAATCAACAATACGCGGATATGCAGTAAATCCACACACAATAAGTTTCGGACGCTCTCGTTGTGCAAGTGCGCGCACTGCATCGTAGTCAATAAGATTAGTGTCAGAAGAAACGGTATAATGTATTGATTTCCAAAGCTTTCCAGAAAAAGAAACTGAGTGCCCATGGCTCAAGTGCCCACCAGAGGGGAGACTCATCCCCATAATCGTGTCGCCGGGTGTAAGCAACGCCGCATATACGGCTAAATTTGCGGGCGCACCAGAAAGTGGTTGCACATTCACACCCCATTCCTCAGTCTTCAATCCAAACAACTGCAACGCACGTTCTTGCGCCAACCGTTCAATTGCATCGTAATGAATATTTCCAGGATAATAACGTCGCCCAGGATACCCTTCAAAATATTTGTTAGTAAACACCGAACCCAAAAGCATACGTACTTCCCGAGAAACATAATTTTCAGAAGCAATCAAATTCAGCGAGTCCTGTTGGCGCTGAAGTTCGATATTGCATAAATCGTTCAGTTGAGGGTCGAGCTTAGACATAGTTGTTGCCTTTATCAATCTACTGCAAAATACGGTAACATAACAAATCCGAACGCGCAAACAATAAAGGAAAAAGTAAGATATAAATATCGAATTTCTAATACCTAATTACTAATTTCTAATAAAATGACTAAGTAATAAATGTTAAAAAATTTCTAAACTTTATTCATTAGACATTATATTGCTTTATTAGATATTAGATATTAGATATTTAAAAATTTTATTTTTCCTTTTTCATTTTTAATTTATATAAGCATCCGTATAAGTCGAGCAATCTTCTCTGGATCGTGACGCAAAAATCCTCGACTACGCAACAAGTCTGCAGTAACAAGTACCGGCCCTTCAAACGATGCGTCGATATCGCATGGTACAAAATCAGCTCCCTCTCCGGAATATGGCCGAAGACGTCCCGGAGTAGGGCGCGTAGTATTAACGACAATATAGTGAGGAGCATGGTTACCAAGGTGCGCCATGACGACACGTAAAAAATCTGACGCAGAAAAATGATCAGTCTCGCCACGCTTCGTCATGAGATTAGTAATGTAAATAAGCTTACCTCGAGTATGCCTCAACGCTTCATTCATACCACGTACCAATAAATTCGGAACGATACTGGTGTACAAATCTCCCGGACCAATAATAATTGCATCTGCCTCATGTATAGCAGCAGAGGCACGAGGATTAATGTTTGCGTGTGGCGTAAGCCATACACGACTCACTGGAGAAATTACCGCACGATTCGAGATGTCGATATTAGTCTCACCGCGAACAATGGTGCCATCGTTCAACTCAGCATTCAACGTTGTGGGGGTAAGAGTAACAGGAATAACATTCCCTCGTACCGAAAGAAATTTTCCTGCCTCAAAAATTGCTCGCTCGAAGTCACCCGTAATACGATGCAATGCGGTAAGCATAAGATTCCCAAAACTATGCCCAGTGAGACCTCGCCCTTCCGCAAATCGATACGAAAAAAGTTTTGCAAGCATCACATTATCTGCATAAGAAAGAGCAACGAGCGCGCGTCGAATATCGCCTGGCGGTAACATGCCAAAATCTTCACGAAGTATTCCCGAAGAACCTCCGTCGTCTGCCATCGTCACAATCGCGGTAAGATCATTAAAATAACTCTTCAACCCCGAAAGCACAGTGAACACGCCAGTCCCACCACCGATGACAACGATGCGTTTATTTCGTGAGTGCCGACCAAGCATTACATTATATATAACTATGCAAGAAAAAAAAGTTCACCAATATAGGAAATCCGAAATCCAAAGCATCAAATCCGAAATAAATTCGAATAACCAAAATTCAAAATTTTATATGTTTAATCTTATTATTTCGAACTTCGACCCGCCCAACCGTCGAACAGACCTGCCGGGTTTACTCGCCGTAGGAGGGTTTACCCGCCGTAGGAGGGGCGGGCAGGCAAATATTCGTGCTTCGCATTTCTACAAAATCGGTTGCAGCACCCGCACGATCCAAATAAAGATAACATCATACCATCGTGGTGCCGGAGGAATATATGGGGTAGTCATCGACTTCCAATGCTCAAAAATATCTCGTAAGTCCCCCACCATGTGCGGGTCACGAAACACTACGCTTGCTTCAGCGCTATAATCAAAACTCCGCGCGTCAAGGTTATTCGACCCCACAAGCCCAGCGCGATCGTCTACCAATAATGCTTTTGCATGGATCATGTCGGGCACAAAAAAGAAACGTACACCAAACCTCGCACCACGACGTGCGCTAACACGATTAGCAAAATCTAAAATTCCAATATCGGTACGCAACGGAAGAATAATTTCAACAATAACACCACGTCGCGTCGCAGCACAAAATGCGCTCATCAGCCACCGATGTGGAATAAAATATGGCGTAGCAATACAAATATGTCGTTTTGCAGACGCGCACTGCGCAAGATAAAACTTTTTTAATTTTAACCTCCCGTGAAATGGCAGGTGCTCCAGTAGCCATAATTTTGCGCGACTAGCAGTTTTCGGAGGGACAATAATACGGTCGGTACCTCCACACAAACGGTATAACCGCGCGAACGAACGCACAAACTGCCGAACAATCTTAGGCTGCGTCACACGCACATGAAGATCTAACCAACGACGATAGGCATTGCCAACATTAACACCGCCAATAAAACCAATGGCATCGTCGATCACTAATAACTTGCGATGCGTACGGACCAACAACCAATAAAGCCAACGCGTAGGATAGAACCATGGTAACGGATGGTTAAAATACAAAAGCTCCACACCCGCATCCCTCAATCGCGAAATCGCGTCTTCCGCTAAACTAAAACTACCAATAGGGTCAGTAATCACCTTGACGCGAACGCCCTCTCTCGATTTCAATATTAAAAGATCAATAAAACCATGGGGTTGCACATCGTCGACAAAAATATACGACTCCCAATAAATAGATTTGCGTGACGCAAGAATATCTGCGCGCATCGCAGTCCAAGCCAGCTCAGATGTTGTATAAAAAATGGCACTGTGCATCACAGAAAAGACTGTCGAAAAAGTATTAGATTTGTTGCCTAATAAGCCTTCGAACTATTTTACATGAATTTCAAGCGAGACGAAGCAGAAAAAATGAAGCATATTCAAAGAATCTGTTGAATTTTTTCTGCGATGTCGTAGCTGAAATTCATGTAAAAGAGACGAAGTGTTATTAGGCGACAAGTCTATTATTAAACGCCGAGTAAGGCTAGAGGAAGTAGTAGGCTTAACAGCATAAAAATAACGAATAATGTTGTTAAAAATTTTTTATATTTCATAACAAAAGGCTAGACCCGAGATGCACGACGCAGCCTATCCATAATCGTCATCCCCATACCCGTATCGGGAAAAGATTCAGCGATAATGATGTTAACATCCATCGTATCAAATTTTCGGAGCGATGCAAACAGTTGACGAGCACAACCAAAAAGATCTGCGCGAGAACCAAGCACCTCCAATGCCGCATAACCAACGTATCGGTCTGCAAAATCAGACGACGCAAGCACACCAACACGCTGCTTAGGGTGCAAGGTAATATAACTATTAATAAGACTGACCATAGTATCCCCCCTTCCTTCTGCGATAATAAGCGATACGCGCGGAGCATAATGTCGATACTTCATACCCGGCGAACGGGCCGCAGCATTGCCCTGAGAGTCGCCGATGACCGATGGCACGATAAGCTGCAAATCTTCGAGCGACACGGCGCCATAACGCAACACCACATGTGGAGTGACGGTTACATCAACAACGGTAGACTCCACACCAAAAGTGGTGTGGCCCCCATCTAAGATGATAGGAATTCGTTCTCCGAAATCCGCAAACACATGGAACGCCGTAGTAGGGCTGGGAGACCCAGAAATATTTGCAGAAGGGGCAGCAATGGGAAAACCCGCAGCACGAATTAAAGCTGCGGCAGTCTCGTGTCGAGGGACTCGAACCGCGACCGTGTCTAAACCCCCGCTCACAATCATGGGAACAATATTCTTCTTTTTGAAAATAAGCGTAAGTGGGCCAGGCCAAAACGCATTCATCAGTGGCTGCGCAATAGTGGGTACATCGGAGGCAACGAGTAATAAGTCGTCTGGTGAGGCGAGGTGCACAATCAACGGATTGTCTTGCGGTCTCCCCTTTACTTCAAAAATTTTTGCGCTCGCATCAGCACGGAACGCGTTAGCACCAAGTCCATAGACTGTTTCCGTAGGGAACGCAACAATACCACCCCCGCGAAGGATTTCACCTGCACGACGTATAGATATTTCATCCGAAGGATATATCGGCATATGCCGATAAAATATAAACCAAGAAAGAAGCGAAGTCAAGCTAATTTGAATGCTTCCGATGCCGCCCCGCATGCCACAATAACAGACCCAAACCAATAACAAGTGCGACGAGAAAAACCCACCATTGCATACTTTCGAATTGCGCAAAATAACGCACATATGTTTTACCCAAATACCAGCCCAAAAACGCCACAACCGTTGCACGAACAAAAATGCCACAAAAAGTGGTAAGAAAAAACTCTCGTACGGGGAGACGAATAATGCCACAGGCAACAGTCACGAGAGAAATAGGGACAATGGGGATAGCGCGAAGAAAAAAAAGGAGGAGCTCATCACGACGACCAGTCACAAAACGTTTCTCAAAAGCAACGACCTCGTCCCACTCAATATAAATATATCGACCATAACGTTCAATAATCGGTTTCCCGCCGACATACACAAGGCCATACATCGCGAGCGCGCCCAACGTAACACCAAGCGTTGCAGGAATGCCGATACGAAACACCACCGCAAAAAGCACCACCTGCCAAGACGCATCGGCGGGAATCAATAAAAATCCGGCTGCCAAAAATACCAGCGAAGAAGGCAAAACAACAATGATATCTTCCAATATACCAACAACAAAAACAGCAAGGGAGCCATGAGAAAGCAAAAATTCTTCAATCATCTTGACCATAATACGCACTATAGCGCAAGCACAAAGAATAAACTAGCAAAAAATCCGAACTACTCACCAGGCTGAGCAAAATCGTCATTGCGAGCCGCAGCAAAGCAATCTGACGTTCCTGTGATTAAAATTGTCATTGCGAGAACCCCGAGCAATTCGAGGGGGACGAAGCAATCTTACGATAAATTAAAGTAAGATTGCTTCCCGCCACGCTCTCGCTCGCGGCTAAAGGCGCTCGTAATGACAATAATACATCGAATGCTTACCACTCAGTTTTGTGAACAGATACTTTGTACTGGTCACTATGTATGTGGACCTAGGCACGTTACGCGGAGGATGTTGTACGGAAAACAAACTGTGTACATCTTAAATGATTAGTCATTTAAGATGTACACAGTTGTTACTATGAACCTAGGGAAGAAAGTATCTACTCACAAGACTGAGTAAGGCCGTCACTCTGAGCCGCAACGAAGCAATCTTACTTTAACTTAGATGGAATCTAATAGAGTGAGCCAAGTCTAATGACAAGAAAAACGAGCCAAACGACGAAGTATGGTAACGAAGGCAACCGCCAGCAACACCACACTCAACACTTGTAATTCAATACCACCAAAGGGCAAAAACGCAAGCGTTGCTCCAACACCAAAAAATGAAAGCAGTACCGAGCCGCAAGAGGCACAGCCAAGACCCAACATACTCGAAAATACAGCGCTTACGGTAAGCGTGCCAGAATGAGATAGCAGTAATCGCTGGCGCATAAATAGTGCAACAGAAAGCCCGAGAGTGATACCAAACAACGTAGCGTTAATAACGACGAAAAAAACTGCAATGGAATTATTCGTAGAAACAAAAATTGAAAAAGATTCTATGAGTAACGCAAAAAGTCCAGAAAACGAAAAAGAAGCGGAAGTAATAAAAACACGGAGTAACGCAATGTTCGGGAGCCATACCGCAAACAAGAAAAAAAACAAAGCGGCAAAACAAGAAAGTGCAATATATCGCACCCGACGAAATACATCAAAAAATACCAACGACATAAAACTACTGCAGCGCCTGATCGATAATGGCTTTGACTGCGCTATAAGGCAGAGCACCATTAATGGGGTACTTTGTCTTACCATCACGCGCGATAACAATGCTATATGGAGTCCCCTGTCCGCCAGAAGCAATGGCATTTTGAAGATCAGCCTCAACTCGAGGAATGCTAACTCCACTTGAAAGACAAACGTTAAATGCGTCTACGGGGAGCCCAACAAATTGAGCGATGCGAGGGAGTTCGGCGGGATCAAGGCCGTCGTTTGAAGGGGTAATAGTAAAAATGCGATCAAGGTACGCAAAAAATTTCTCGTTACCCCCAAGAGCAGCAGCGCATTCCAATGCTTCAGCTTCATGAAGTGCCTTGCTGTGTAATGTTTTTAGTGGGAAATGCCGAAACACCCACGCAATTTTGTCGCCATAATTTTGTAACACCTGCTGTTTGGTAGTAGTATGAAATCGCTTACAAAAAGGGCACTCAGTGTCTGAGTATTCGATAATTTTAACAGGTGCAGAGAGTAACCCAAGTACGTGGTCGGTTGCGTCGATGGGGCGAACAGCGTCAAGATTCGCATTGGCATTGTCAACAGAAGGAGCATTAGGCGCAGCAAGCGTCCCTGGACGAGGTACTGCATTCTTGCCAACCGCGTAAATAACCGAAAGCCCCACAAGCGCACCAGCAACAATAATCGCCATTGGGACTGTTAAAGAATTTCCCCTTTTTACGACAACTGTTTTCTCTTCAATGGGTTCTTCCATATTAAACTCAGTATAAAAAATAAGATGCAAAAATGCAATGCAATCCTCGCTCACACCTACAAAACTCGAATAACATACGATCGTATGTTAAAAGATATTTCGTAAATTCAAAATAAGCACTATGTCAAAGCAATACCCCAATCCCTAATTACTAATGTAACTCATCTTTCTTCTGTTCCAAAAATAACCGAAAATGTTCCAAAAACTCCACAAAAATCTGGAATGGTAACTCAATAAACAAATTCATCAACACCACAATAATATTAAAATGGGCAAGGCCATCGATAATCCATTTCCCTAATGTCACAAACGGCATTGCGATAATATCAAGCAAGAATCCACCGACAGTCGCTTTTTCTTCAGCCATACTGAGCTCGCGTGCACGATTGTGTATTTTGCGTCCTGTAGCAGCGACAAGAGCGATGAAAATGAAAAACACCACGATACTTGGCGGGCTAAAATTCAAAAACAGCAACGCCCGAGTGATTCCATAAAATACAAATGTTGCCAAAGCAACATAAAAAACATTCAACGCGACACTCGAAAAGGTGTGGCGCATATCGCGAAGTACAACAACATAATCATGCGAGGGGGTAAAACCAAGAACGCTATGAAATTCAGAAATAACTAAAGCAAGGTTCTCCTTCGATGGGAGTCGAATGGCTGAAACAATAATCAGCATGAGTAGTGGTGCGGCAATAATATTCGCGGCGGTATGGGCAAACGAAAACACGCCCGTCCACGCGACCTCGATAGGAATTTCAATGGCGACTGCCACAACGATCTTTGATAATAAAAAAGAAATGACGCTAAAAAGCGCCAAGCGGTGCAAACGTCCACGTTCTCGCAAAAAACGTTTTTCATACGCACCTGCAATCGCACGGTCAAGAGCCTGCTCGTCGGAAATAAGTGCAGCAAACGCATCAAGGCCAAGCGTATTCGCAATATCACCCAATAAATAAAAAATAGTATTATACCGATTCGCCAATCGGAAAAATGCTGCGTGCATTGGGTGCGTAATTAATCGCTGAATATTCTCTCGAAGCTTCGGGAGCTCGAGAGCAATAGCCGGGCAATCGTTAGAAGACATCGTTTTCCAATTCGGATAAACAAATTGCAATATACGATACTGTAACTGGTCGTCGTCAACACGAAGTAATGCACGTTGCACTGCAATAAACAGTTGCACCTCAGAGTCTTCTGCGGGAAGTGTACCAACGACGCAAGTAAGCCCCGAACGTAACACTTCAAACATTAAGTCCCCAAGCAATAAGCCTTCAGTCGGGGGGAACAGCACCTCTTCAATGGCGCTGGCAGTAATCTCAACAAGCCACTCAATAAATTCTTCGTCTTGGGGGGCGCGTGCACGAAGACAATAAAAATTATCTACCAAACGTTGCACCGCAGGGATCACTGCGAAAGACACCGTATCATTCCCAAGGTGCCCCGCACGAATGATGTCCTTAACCAACGATTCAGCAACGTTCTTGGTAATTGCCACCAATAACCTACGACGAAGTGCTCGCCCAATAAAACGCTTACGGAGTAAATGTTCTTCTTGGTAATCGATAAGGTTACGCAGCCGTTCATAAAATAACGCGAACTTTGCAGCAATCGCATCGACATGAATACTCCCCATGTCACCCAATGGGGGCTGCACCATGCGAGCTTGCTGGTAACGAGCCAAAAAACGCGCTATTGCTTCAGTAGCCATGTTTTATATTGTACTACGAAGCAGAAAGACTGTCCTCTGAGCGACAACGAAAAAACTCACACAACTGTGTGAGTGATAAACTAATCAATGCATCCGCATCGGATGCGGTGCCTCAATTCGAAAAATCGCTTCAGGTAGTCCTTCTTTAAGGATCTTTACCAATTCAATCATCGGTATATCAAATGAATAAAACCCGTCAACCAATTTACGCAATACCATCTGATATCTCCCTGCCCATACCTCTACTTCTTATTCTTTCCCAGTCTTCATTTCAATCAATCCGCTAGAGCGTGCGTTAACATCACCTCCACTGTGCTCCCAACGCATAACAATGAGCTTAAAATAAGGGTCTACGCCTCGAGGCAACGAACCATGTGACTCGCTCATATTCAGTCCTCCAACCTCCCTTGTTTATCTATATTATATTATAGACCTATTATATAAAAAGTCAAATTTTTTATTTCAGACCAGACGTCAAAAAAATAGTCGACGAAATCGTTGGGTGCCCAACGGGAATTGAACCCGTATTACCGCTGCCACAGAGCGGAGCTTTACCATTAAGCTATGGGCACCATACTCGATACTATCCTCAACACAATAACTCAAAAAATCGGGGAAGTAAAACAACATCTTATACCCTACCACTCCCCCAATACCCAAAAAACTATCTCGAGAAAACACCCCACAAAGATTGCTGACCAAAATATAACGGGACAATATATATTTCCCGAGAGAGTATCGTTTCGAGAAACATCTCGGAGGCCTCGCCCGTCATTAATATATTTAATAGGGCGAGGCCGAGAAAGAAGAAAGTTTTGTCGAAACAAAACTATTCTGTTTTTGTGAGTACGATATTCTCTCGGGAAAGTTTGCTTAGCAAAATCATTCTAGTCCTCGAGGGATAGTTCACAAAACTTACTTAATGCCCGCTTCTCTGTCGAACTCTATAATCCCATTCCCAAACTCCTGATACGCCAGTTGCGCTTCTTGCATACGCGCATCGATTTCACGAATATAAAGTTGGATATTCAACGGAACAACCTTTTTTCCCGAAAGACTATCTCGATAATATTGTTGGAATGCACCAAGTAATTGCGCACGTATGGCAAAATATCTGGTAAGTGCAACGTTTCCCTTTTCTAAATTCGCAATAAGGGGAGAAAAATGCGTAGCCAAAGGCACAGATAACTTTCCGGAAGTGACACGAAATGTACGCTCGGCAATCTGAATTTGCTCCATAAGACGCACCGCACTTTCATTTTGTTTCACTAATGCGTCAAGCGCAGACAATGCGCCTCGAGCATCGCGACGAATATCATAAGGAGAAAGCACGGCAAGGTCCAAGTCGGGCATGGCAGCAAGGTCACGAATTAATCGAGCAATATCATTACGCGCGCTAAGAAATTCGGGGTTAACTGTTCCAACTTTTTGTGACTGTAAAAAAAGAACCGTAAAAACGGCGATTCCCAACACAACAACAATGAGCAAAACCCAATACCTTCGTCGCATAAAAAAATTATAACACAAAAAAGCCTACGACCAAAGTATGCGCTAACCGCGCAAACGTTGGAAGTAGGCAGAAAAAATATTAAATAGTTGGGTCAATTTCGAAACATGTTGCACAACGTGGTTCATAACAATCGCCGCCACCAACCAAAATACGCGGAGAATTTTTCGGAGCAGGAAGACCATTAATAAGTCGCTGCGTATACCGAGCACTCTTGCCACAACGCGCACAAACCGCTCGTGCTTTATGCACAACATCAGCAAGTGCAGCAAAACGCGCAACAATCAAAAATTCGTGATGCAAGAAGTCAGTATCAAGTCCTGCGACAACCAAATCCACCTGGGACATTCGAGAACGTTCCCAAAATTCATAACAAAATACGTGGTCTTCCTCAGGGAATAACTGCACTTCATCAATAGCAAATAACGGTTTACGTTTAGGCGGAGAAAGCCCCTCAACAATTTCATGCCACTGCAACAAAAGAGTAGTGAGGCGATCAACGCAAAGCACGCGAGGCTCGACGTAGTGGGGGCCGATGGGGGCATCTGGTAAGCCAAGTTTACGTTCAACGCGAATATCGAGCGATGGAGTAAAGATTATGGTAGGCCGACCAGCGATGCACGCGCGCTTCACCTGCTCGCCAAGCCACTGCGTTTTACCCGCAAACATCGGGCCAGTGCATACACGAAGCATAAAAAAGCCCCAAAACAATGTACTACTAAGAACGGTAAAGAAAAAATCAAGATTGGTCAAAAAATTTTGTGCCGCGGGAGGGAATTGAACCCCCGACGCCAGCCTCTTCCAAGGCCATATTGGACTATATCACCTCCCCAAAGCCGTAAATGATGGAACTCATTTCCAATGAATTTTTTCTCAAATTCTGGCGAGACCAAGAGAAAATTTCAAGGAATATACACGAGTATCTTCCAAAAAATTTTCTCAAGGTCATAGCCGAATCTAAAAAAGACAAGAAATTGGGGCTTCATCATTCACAGTCAGGGGGAGCCGGGCGCTTCGCCTCGATGTGTGCATCGAAGCTACTCCTTAAAAGGATAGTCTCTACACCTCCAATCGGATATCTGACTTCAGGTTTCTGAAGTCTAGTATCTGAAAGTTTGGCTCGGGGTTGACTCAAAACAAGTTCGAGGTTTCTCCGAATTCACCCAGTTATTCAATCTACATTACTATAGAAGGCCCCAAAGATTTAGGGCTGCGCTCTACCACTGAGCTACCGCGGCATTTATGGTATATCTCCAAAGTTTTTCAACGCATCAATCCAACCCATAATTTTCCAAAACAACTTTGTATCATTTACTCTAATCTGAATAACACCGTAAGGCAAGCGATTAAACGGGCGCTTCCCCATACTCGATCTACTAATCCCAACATATGTCTTTGTAAAATTGCATGCTTGTATGCAAGTCTCTTTAATCCAATAACGTATAACGCTTTGTTCATCAAGATGATTAAAAATACGAAGATTGGCCTTAATCTTATCGAGAGGTACATGGCAAATATTAATAAGAAATCTGATAAAAATTTTTACAAGACGCACATCTGAATTAGTAAGACTAATAGGATGATAGGTGACTTCACGATTATTTCTAATAATAGTACGCTTATAACCCTCGGCCCAATACAATGCCGCGCCAACTAATAAAAGTTCTTTCCCGTTAATGGATGTAATATCTTGCAGCGCAGCACTTCTAATGCTATCCCTTCGTTGAATTGCTGCAATAGTTTGAAATTTATTCCTCTTCAAAAGTCCGTGGAGTGCTCCAGTTTTTATACGACCCCGGAGTCTTTGTTGGGCACGTTTCGATAAGACTACACCACGCAACCAAAGCGACAATGTTGACTTCGAAACATCGCCAATCGCCTTTTGAATTTCATTATAACTTTTACCATGGAGTCTCAGCTTTAGCGCTTGAGCTTTTTTTATATTCATAACTTAAAGCATAGCACGGCAGTTCAGTTGTTGCGAAAATTCCACAACTACATACGCGTACAGTACATTGACGAAATATCAAAATACGCATACGCTAATGGTGATCTTTAAAAGCACAGAGACGACATGGACACGCAGAAGCTACAACTCAGTACTGGCATGGACGCAATAGCAACGATCGTCGCCATCGCAAAAAATCTTTCCTTAACTACATTGACATATAAAATATATAAGCCCGATAAAAACTTAAGCGAAGAGGTAGACCCGGCGAA
Source organism: uncultured Candidatus Saccharibacteria bacterium (assembly GCA_964372325.1). Taxonomy (GTDB): domain Bacteria; phylum Patescibacteriota; class Minisyncoccia; order UBA6257; family JAUSGH01; genus CAYJQG01. The sequence continues at coordinate 2,424 of CAYJQG010000010.1, read as the reverse complement.
AAAAAATTCAGTTGACCGCATGCTGCACAGCCAAGACGACGAACGAGAAGATTGTAAAACGTTTGCGCGTCACGAAATCAATGTGCAGACATTACGCGAAAAATGCAATGTACTAGAAGATGGATATTATCTCGGAATCATGTCTAACGTAAAAGAGTACAAGGGCGATGATCGCCAAATCCCCATGATGGATTTTGAATGCGATGCAAACGATGAACACAAGGCAAGGGTAATCTACTTTCTTGCAAAGCTCGACCTGCACGGAGCGTTACTCGAATCTGGAAGATCATACCACTTCTACGGGAGTAAACTCTTAAGTGATCATGAATGGAGAAAATTCCTCGGACAATGCTTGTTATTTAAAGGCTTCACCGATTCACGCTACATCGGCCACCGACTTATTAACGGCTCGTGCGCACTGCGCGTCTCCAGCGGCAAACTCCGACCAAACATCCCAACATGCGTTGCAGTATTTTAATAAAACAACTCCGACATTTTCGGAGTTATTCTTTTGTATAAGTAAAATTTTACACTCCGCTCCTCGAAAGTAGCGTCTTCATTGTTCGTAGCGCAATCTCAAGATCCAAAAAAAACGAACGATGCTTTAAATAATAAAAGTCATACGCTAACCGTTCTCGAGTCTCGGCGAGCGATTGCGGCGAAAATTCTTGGTGAATTTGTGCCCAACCCGAAAGCCCAGGCTTGACTAAATTACGCATTGCATAATAAGGAATTTGCTCCTTCAGCTGGTGACCGAGCAACACAATGTCTGGTCGGGGCCCAACAAGCGACATGTCGCCGATAACCACGCTCAAAAGCTGCGGCAATTCATCGAGCCGCAACTTGCGAAGCCATCGACCGACACGCGTAATGCGCGTGTCATGTTTTTCCACCCACCTACCCGCATCACTAACTGACATACTACGAAATTTCACTAAACGAATCTTATGGTTATATTGCCCAATACGCTCTTGAGTAATAAACACCGGAGAACCATCATCAAATAAAATCATAAGCGCGATGAACGGATACAATGGCAAAGTCAGCACGAACAACAGTGATGCAAAAAAAATATCCATCGCACGTTTTAAAAAATCATAAAGTGACCATGCGGTAGAAATACCATGCCGCAAAAACCATTCATCGTTCATGCGCGCGAGTGAGACACGACGAAAAACCGATTCATAAAAATTAGCGAAGTCGATACAATGAATGTTTTGCTGCAGCAACATCTCATATTGCGCAGAAGAAAGTCCTAACTGCGACGCATTACCGATATCAAATGTCGTGGTAAAAAAACTGCGCGGAATATCGGAAAAGTTTAACGCATCAAAGCGCGGGATGTGCGTAACGCCAACTCGATACAACGAGTTACGCTCTAAGTTCGCACAAAGCTGCGCCATATCATGCCCCTCACCAACAAACAACATCTGCTCACGACGAATGGGAACAACGTAATGAAAGAGTGAGAGTCGCCAATACAAGAGTAGCGCTGTAGAGAAGATAATAAATACCAAAAGCGAGGTCCGGGGAGTAATGCCGATGTCAGGAATAAAATAAAAACAGACGATCGCAATAACACTATTAATAAGTTGCGAGTACACAACAAGCGGCAATACTCGACGCTTTAACACGTTCGTTTGTTTGTCATACAGCCCGGCGATAAAAAACGTCAACAGCCAAAGCATGAGTAACAAAAAAAATAACGCGATGTGCGAGATAATGAAATCGACAACAGGTAACGCTCCTCCACGAATAAGTAAAGCGATCCATAGCGCAGAAATAAGAAAAAAAATGTCACCTAATAGCAAAAAAACTGCCTCTCTTTTCCAACGTAAATACACCTCCATATAAGAATATAACTATATACAACGATAAAAAGTGACGGGATCGACTGTGACAAAAAGATAATGTCTGAATCCCGAATCCGATCGCAATATCTAACCCACCCCTCGTTCGATTCCCATCATCCTCCTTTCGCTTCGCTCTAGTCGGGCTGCTGGGAATCGAACCCAGACCGTGTGCTCCCAAAGCACATATACTACCACTATACTACAGCCCGTTACCTCCTAAAAATTACCATAGTCAACCTTGCGATACAAGCTTTTTTATTTTACTATTTGATCAATAGCAGCTTGCTCATCCGAAGCTCCGATGTAGATCGAAGCGCAGGAGAGCCCCCGTAGCTTAATGGATAAAGCAGCTCTCTTCTAAGGAGTTGATGTAGGTCCGATTCCTACCGGGGGCACCAAAACCAGATTTCGCGGTTTTTCGGATACCATTTCACGGGCGGCTCGCAGAGCCGCCCATTGATTTTTTGGCGGGGAATCAAGACCGCTCGGCGCGCGCAGGCGCGCCTCGCGGCTGGACAAAAAGAGGTTCGACCCAAAGACTTCTTTGGCAGCAACCTTTTTGGCAAAAAGG
>CAYJQG010000009.1:0-26622 GCA_964372325.1 uncultured Candidatus Saccharibacteria bacterium | reverse complement strand
ACGCTCTTTCCCAAAACTCGAATAACATACGATCGTATGTTATTCGAGTTTTGGGAAACAACGGGCATGTTCCTCTAGAAATTCGCGAAAAGAATTGATCAAAATTAAATCTCGTATCCATAACAATTCCTCCGCTGCCTGTCTGTCGGCGGGCAAGCCTGCCTGCCGGTAGGCAGGTACAATAACGAATGTTTCCCGAACGGATATCGTTTCGAGAAACATCTCGGAGGTCCCGTCCGTCAATAACATATTTTTTAATAAGACGGGACCGAGAGAGAAGGAAATTTTACCGAAGTAAACTTATGCTGTTTTTGTGAGTACGATATCCATTCGGGAAACATATCCTTTGCAAGGTGGCCTGCCTGCCCTACTACGGCGGGTAAACCGGAAGGCGGGCCTGCCTGTCGGCAGACAGGTCTCCCGAAAAATCATGGCAAGGGCATACGCAGTTTGACTTTCATATCTTATTCTGCTACTATTATAGCCGCACGTTGAAACCCTATTCGAGGCACGGAGTGGATGCAGCAAGTATGATCACTATCGACGAATACTGCATTTTCGTTTTTTGGTCCATATTATTTGGAATCAACGCACTATATCTTTTAGGATTTCTCAGAACACACTATTCTCTGATCCATTTTTTTGGTGAAAGTGAGTGGTGTGCGACGCATCGCCGTTCATGTATGAACTGCGAACCGAATTTCTTTTTTGCCACCATAGTGCTAATGATCATCTGCGGATCTTGCTATCTTTCACTCCGACCATAAGCTCATGCCGTCGTAACTCAACTGGCAAAGTACCGGTTTTTTAAACCGAAGGTTGTGGGTTCGACTCCCACCGACGGCATTCCCCGAAAAGTCGAGCACCCGTTCGTGCACGTGTAGCTCAATCGGCTAGAGCACGCGCCCTATAAGCGCAAGGTTGACGGTTCAAACCCGTCCACGTGCACCACCCCTACAACAACTTGCCGCTTATCGCGAATCGCTTATCGTAACGATTCGCGCCATGCCTACCGGCAGAGAGGCTTTGCGCTTAGCGCTGTACAACAAGCGATGCGCGACCCACTGCCCCCAAAAAACAATAATCCCCGCCTATCGGCGGGGCTTAACTTTTTACTTCGTGCTATCTACTTCATAAAGGAACTTTGTGCCAGCGATTAGCTTTCTATTATAAGAAGTACTTTGAATAAACGCGGCGTACCCGCTAGGCACGCTCCTCGGATGCACACGCACAGTGCCCGTACTAGGCAAACTCAACAGCCCACGAGCCTGCTTGCCTTCAAAAAAATCTCCGGTGTTGTTATCACGCAAAATCACTTCCTTATATTCCTGCACATCTTCAGGCTTCGTGAACTCATAGAACCCACGACCCTTTTGAAAAGGAATGCCGTTGCCTTCGACAAAATCCTTAATAGATTCATCACCTTCTACGCTCATCACCTGGAATCTTCCGAGCTTCACTGGTGAAAGGCCATCTGTACGCTTAGAAGAGAACTTTGGCTTGCGTCCCTGGAGCCTCGCAAACACTCGGTCCATGCTTCGATCCATGGCGCCACTTCGTGCGACTTCATCTTCCCATTCACGCAGCTTCTCTACCCCAGCCTGCTTATAGCAAATACCCATGATGACATAAAGCGCACTTTCGAATTGATCCAGCGTGAGATGCTCGCCGCCAGTCACGCGCGCAATCTCTGAGTAAAAATACGAGGCGTACTCTTTGTCTAGTGCTTGAACGCCATACACTTGTACGCCCATTTTCTGCAGTAGTTGCACTTCATTGCGCCAATCCAACTTTAGTTTATTCCCATACTCATCTGGCCGATACGGTGGCTCATCGCCAATCAACACCAGAATTCGCGCCTTGCTGGACGTCCAATCGAATGAGCGCGCTCTGCGCAACACCATCTCATAACAAGCGTGTGCGCCGTCTCCGTTAGTCGGGGGCACATCTCCGGCAAAGCTACACAATGAATCCACATCTTCCGAAAGTGGGTGCGACGCCAAGATGTCTTTGTAAATGTTCTGGTCGCAGTAGCAACCATGCGCGACAAGTCCGATGCGTATTCCCGGGATTTCTTTTGCCAACCTCGTGATAGTCTGCTTCAACTTCTTCCGCACACGCGAAAGACATGGATACATGGACCCCGTTGTATCAAAACTGAATACTACTTCCACCGCGTCCCCAGCCTGATTTTTCAAGGTTCATCCCCTCCTTTTGCCAAAGAACTACCGGGGACCACCCCCAGCAGCTATGTCAATGTACATTATTATCTATAAAAAAAGCAAGAGAAACCAAAAACTCTCCGACATCGGAGAGTTTTTGGTTTGCGCATGTAATATTATAACTTGTTTATAATATTGTCCTCATTAGCTTTATAAATTATTCATTGTGCATCACTTCTTCTTCCATTTTCTCAATCCAACGCGTTGCTGCACCCTTGCCGCCGAGCCCAAATGCTAACCCACCTGCGAGTGCCAACATTGCGATGAGCCCCGTGACAATGCTATTAATGATCACGGTTGCAATGTGCAGTTGCGCGGCGGCAGTTAAAAGCCCAAATACCATCACCGACCACCACGTTAATGCAGCTAAAAACTTTGCGGCATGTAATTTTGCGCCCAATACTGAAACCGCCACCAACCCTTTTAAGAAATTCGCAGCAATAACGGCAACAAGCATAATGAGTGCCGCGACAAGCACGTTCGGAATATACAGCAATACATCATTTAAGAATGTCGAGAGTGCACCGAAGCCTAAAATGTCGGACGACGCAAGTAAGAACGCAACCAACATGAACCAATACACAATCTTTCCAAAAAAATGCCCCACATTTAATTCGAGATTCGCACGCTCTAAATATTCCTCAACACCTAATTTTTCGAGCAACGCATCGATTTTCAAATAATGCACTAAGCGTTCTACGAGACGCTCTAACCCCGCGGCCACTACCAACCCAATCACAAATACTGCGAGTGCACCAACGAGCGATGGTAAAAAATCCACTAGTAATTGCCAAAGATTCTGTAACGAACGCACAAGTACGTCAACCCAATTTTGAATAACCATATATGTTTGATTTTTTATTATTTAAATTTTCAGAAACAAACTCTCGACCTTTCGTCGCTTACTTATATTATGTATTATAACAGGCAACCTTACTTGACTATCGCGTCAACTGTGGATAAGTGACTTTTGGCTTGCAGCGAAAAGTCATCCTGAGCCACGTCGAAGGATCTCCCGCCATATTGTAGGCGGGGTCATCCTGAGCCGCGATGCGGGATCCACGTTGTTTTATATGACAAGCTGCTAAAAAACAATCCCCGACTATATGTCAAGGGATAAAGTTGGGCTTAGATCTACAACCTCAGCCCAATCACTACAATGTTATACATTGTATGTGCGAGTGCGCTACAAAGTAAAGCGGTGTAATACTTCCCATTCATGCCGCCGCATTTCAAAAAAATCACACACCAAGTAAAACCGCAGACACCCTGAATTAAAATATTATAGACATGTCCATGCGCCAAGCCGAATGCCACTGAACTATATATCGTTACCAGTAGCAATAATTTCATGAATGCTTCGGGAAGCATCCGATTTTTACACAACGTAACAATGATAGCAATCGGCATAAGTCGAAAGAAAACCTCCTCCCCCAACGCGAGCAAAAACAAATCTCCACTACTCCACGGGATACCCCTGCTTAACTGCAGCGCTCCCCTATCTTCGAAACGTGCCATGGTAAGCAATATAACAATGTTTATGACATATATAATATTCACTGCAACAATTCTTGTAATGAATCGTGCATGCCATTCAAAATCTTTTGATCCGTCTGCAAGCCATCGGTACAGTGTTTCCACGCATTCACCTCTTACGCTTTTCTATGTACCTATTCCATCGTAACTCTTTATCTCGAATTATGAAACTCAAAAAAACTACTAGGCGTTTAGGCCTAGTAGTTTTTTGACGAACGCAATTATTTACTATCGTGCGGATTCCCAAAGTGCTCCGGTAAATATTCTCCAAATACTTCCAAGAACACTTCCGCTATTCAATAATGCCTGCGGGGGTGATGGAGGTGGAGGTGGTGGTTGGGGCGGTTGCTGAGGAGGTTGGAGGGGGGGAGATTGTGGGGATAGTGGCGGGAACTGATTCGCAACACATGCAGTGCCATTCCAATACTGACCCTGAGCACACTGTTGCCCACTATGCGGTGGAACAGGATTTGCTACGCATGCCCCCGGACCTCCTGCGGGCGGGACTTGCCAATATTGACCTTCGGGACACGACTGCGGTGTGCCGCCCGGGATTGGTAACGTTGACGATACGCATGCACTGCCATTCCAATGTTGTCCTTGCGCACATTGCGGTTGTCTAATATTGGTATTCCTTACCCCCTGACATTCGCTACTATTATATTCCGCATTTGCCGGATCAGTACAATTCGATCGCGGCGCACACTGTCCATCTTGTTTATAATATTGCGTCACATAATCACATTGCTCTAAATTCGTTACGCCGACTGTAGGCTTGCAATATCCCTGCCTATCAACTGGTTTATACCAATACGATCCCGTAGGACATTGCGGAACCCTCCCCTCTTCAGTAACACAGGTATAATATGTTCCGCATTGCGGAGAGCTATATGATACCTTTTTCACGCTTCCCGTTGGACAATCATTTACCGTTGGTTGCGAGGGGCAAATTTCTCGCCTGTCTGGATCTTGACCGAGCTCGGACCCCTTACAAATAGTACGACACTGTTCATCTAGGCCAACAGGAATTGTTCCTGGTGCGCATGCATCTGGTCGTGGGACAACACTTGGGCAAACCGTTCTCCGTAAATTACCCTGCGGTTGGTCTCCGAACTGTGGCTGTATTTCTGGTCGCTCTAAGAATGGCGGCCTTTGCGGCAATTGTTGCCTATCGCCACGTTCTGGCCCCCGCTCGTCATTTTCATTTCTTTGTATGAACCTCGGTGCAGCACAAGCCTCTTTTGCTTTTACGAAATCTCCACTTTGAATCGCCTCAAAACATTCTGGACTTGGCCCCCCAAACGATGGCCGCCCCCCTAAGCCTGGCGGAGGTTCCGATCCTGGTCCACGTTGACGAAATCCAATATCTTGCCCCGGAGGGGTTCCTCTTTGTCCCGGAGGTTGAAATCCGGGGAATGGTCCCTCTCCACGAAACTCCTGGTTTTGGAATTGCGGCGGCGCAATACGATTATATCGCTCCCCATACTGCTCAAATCTTTGTACGGCATCTTCCGGCTTAAAAATTCCTTTGCTTGCGCCAAACGCAATGCACTCTGGCCCATGTTCTGGATTTTCACAATACGCACGGCACTCTTGCTCATTCCTGCAACCACCAGGACCACCTTCTGCCTGTAAATCTTTTCTAAAATCTTCGCCGCGTTGTTCGAACCCTTCTCCTTGTTTAATGTGAGATTTTATTTCATCGATAATACGCTTCGCTTGTGGCGATTTCTCTCCGAGCTTTAACCCCTCTATTTCCGCTATTGCCTTCTTCGAGCCCTCAAAACAACGAGTTCCGATTTCTGGGTCAAACTCTCCCTTGCTACATTCGCGTGGGTTAAAGCCGATATATTTGCGCATGATCTCCTCAAGTTGACGTAATACGCCAACATCTCCCCTCCGATTTTGGGGAATATACTCTTCGCACGACTGTGGATTGTCAATACAGCGGCGAAGGTCCACTCCTCTCCCCCCTGCCTCCTTTAAAAATCCAAGTCCCTCTGCTACATCTTCTTTGCGCGCAAACCCGTTATCAACCGCAAATTTTCCGCATGTCTCCGCAACAGCAATATCACGTTCTCCAAATGCCCTATCGCAGCGTTTCCGTATTTCATCGCGCCCATTAAGCTCCCTGCCGTCGGATAATTTTAATACAAATCTCTGTGCATCTTTTCTACTATTTCTATCAACTTCCCCCACTTGTGCCCGTGCTCGTGTCAACTCAGAAACTCCTTCTTCGCCAAAATATTTTTTTGCGATTTCATCACAAACCGCTGGTGACCCCGGGCGCAGACAAATCTCCCCAGCACGGTCAGGGTCATCACCAAGCTCAGGATACTTCCCTGCCTCCAAGTCATTTGCTAATCGCGCCATTCTATCGAATTCTTCCTGCCTTTCCAGGCGCTCTCTGGGTATATACCGCTCCACTGCTTTCCCACCCCTTGCTCCGATATTTCGACTTAATTCCAAACACTTTACAAGCGCTTCCCTGCTCAGATCTTCTGCGGGCTTGTTGCAATCATTAATGTTGACGCCCGCCCTCTCACCTTCCGTCCGAATTGTCTGCGCAGCTCGTACATCATCACGTTGCACTCCAAAATTTTTTGCCAATCCTGGTTTGTCTTTCAAGATTTTCTGCGCGATGTCGATAATGGTTTGCTCTAACTGCTCTGGAGCAACATTCTGAAGATTTTGCAAAACCTCCTTTTGAAAATTCTTAGCTAGCTCTTTCTGCTGATCGTTATACACGTCATATTGAGACGCAAGATTCACACCTCGATCGAAATTTGCATTGAATGCTGCTCTGCACTCTGCCCTGGTCTTGCAATTCAACTCTTCTGCGACTTTACGCAGATTCTCAGGGATATCGTTCGCTTCTTGTGCGTATGCGCTTCCCGCAGTCAATAAACTCACACCAAGTACTGCGATGACTCCCCACCGTTGCATCGTATACATCATAAAAATATTAAAAGGGATTTAATGCTTTTTTCGCGTTTTCAAATGGATCGACTTTTACGCCTTCGAGCGGATTTACCGACTTAAACGGATTCGCGGCTTTCGTCGCTTCGTCGACCGCTTTCTTCGCCACTGCCTCTTGTGTGGCTTGTGCATCTGCCTTCGCGCGCTCATACCCTAATCGATTCCCCGACCAATATCCCACCACAAGCCCTCCTACGAGCGCAAGTAGTGTCGAAAGCACCATAAACTTTGCGTTGTTCATAAATAATTTTTATTAAACTTAAAATAATAATACTTTAGAATAATACTCGACGCATTATTTAATCTTAACACGTCACATTGTTGTCGCTATCGCAAGTTATACACAGCCCCTACTCATCTCCTCCGTAAGGAACGCCGATTCCCACCACGCGCGCTCCAAGTTTGTCTAACAATTCAATTTCCAGAAATTCTGGCGGGGTACTTGTCTCGCCCTGCTTAAAGTTCATGCCCAACGAAGTTGTTCTCCCCCGCAATAACGGGTCGACTTGCCAACGGCATTCTACCGACTCGGCATCGCCCATCACGTTACAATTCGCATCTGCACCCCAACCAGAACCATTAATATTCGCAGTACTATAATATGGCGCTTGTACTGTATAGCGCTTTCCTTTAAGCATAATCCGCGCTCCCCAAATTTCGTCGTAAAGTTCCAATGGAATAACGCCAAGACCCCACGACACTTCTCCATCGGTATGATATTGCTTATAGTGCGTCTTGAATGACGACGTCTGCCTTAACCCTGATGTAGGTGCTGTTGTTTTTTGCGGCGTTTGCGGTTTTTGAGGTTCCACCCAATTGCCACTGCTATCTTTATATAAAATTGGTGGCTTTGGTTTCACTACGGGTTGACCCTGCGGGGGAGCAACGACTACAGGACGCGCATGTATAATCGTCGCTTTGCATATTGCCGAAGTTATCGTTGTCGTATTCCGTTTTTTATCCTTCAGTTTTACCGCGACGTGGAGCAATACTTCTTGCTCTATTTTATCCCGAACATCCTTTACTGGAGTAATCGCAATAGTATTTTTTCCTACGTTGATCACGCCTAACACCCCCGGGTGTGGCTTAGCTCCCTTGAGCACCAAACGATCGACGTTTGAACGCAACGCCAGTCCATTATCGGATACCGAAACGCTGTCCAACTCAAAATTTCCTGAATTTTTATTTTTCCCGTTCAAGTCAAGAAAAAACTTAAATTCTTGGTCGTGGGGCGCTGGATTTGGTATCCCCTCGCAACTTACCAACGGTTCGTCCGCCCCTTTATTTAAATTGAGCAACAATGCTGCTGCGGCCCCGGCAATAACTGCGCCACCAATAATTCCCAAAATTATTTTATTCATGGTTCTATTATAACAGATAAACAAAATCGCTCCGACGTCCGTCGAAGCGATTTCCTTATTCAATACTTATTCGGTAACTACTTGACCCTTCACGCTGGGATTAAAATGATTGTGGTAATTCAACGTCCCGGGCTTTGTGAATGTGAAGCTATAGCTTTCTCCTGACGCAAGTGTATCGGAATCAAATTCTGGCATGCTGGTGTGGGTGGGGTGTGGACCTGAAGGGATGCGGATTGTTGCGCTATGCTTGTTCGTAAAATTTACGGTATCACCTACGCGGATCTTTAATAGCGCTGGAGCAAACGCGCCATTTTCATATACAACGGCATATTCATTTGCTTGAGTCACTGGCTGCGCCGCTTCCCCGCCACTCACATTCTCGTTAGGCTTTGCAGCTCCCGGATTCTGTTGGCGTGGATACAACATAGAATACCCAAGCCACGCAAGAACGACTACGGCCACGATGATTAATAATTTCTTCATCATATTTTTTATTTAATTAATAATTATTCGACGATAATTTGACCGTTTGCCCCTGGATTAAAGTGGTTGTGATAATTCACCGTTCCAGCCTGCGTGAAAGTAAGCTTATATGTACCACCAACCTCTAATGTATCTGATTCAAGCGCGGGGAAGCTCGTATGAATCGGGTGGGGATTCGATGAGATGCGGATCGAGAAACTATGCTTGTTCAGAAACATTACGGTATCCCCTACTTTAATATTTAATGTACTCGGTGTAAATACTCCATTCTCATATGTGACTGTACGAGTTACCGAAACTGGCGCAGCCGGTGGTTCAATTCTTGGCGTTGGTTCTGTTATTGGTTTTGCCGGTGCTGCGGGGACTGCGGGGACTGCTGGTGCCGCTGGCACTGCTGGGATTGTGGTTTTTATTGAACGTCCGGGAATAGCTGGTGTTGCGGGAGTTGCCCGAGTCGCCGGTTTTGCTGGCACTGTCCTTTCTTTTATTAATGGAGGTAGCTCTGGCGGTTTAACGGGTGCCCTATTTTGATATTGATTTCTATATGTACTATCGTATGAGTTCGATTCTTCTACTTTTTTCTCTATACCCTTGGGGATCTCCTTTTTGGGCCTGCCTATTGCCCTGGTAAATAGCGCTAGCATTCTTCGAAAAAAACCTTGTGGTGCTTGTTGTTCGACGACAACTAACGTATCTACCGACACACTATTTTCCTGTACTTGTGCCCCGACAATTAATGGCACCATCGCCAATGCAACTAATACTTTACTAATTACTTTACTAATGGTTAATTTTTTCATTTTATTATATCTTCTGCGGACGAATTAATAATTTATATAATGCGACAACGACCATAATAAACGCAAGTGCACCTATAAGAACGTGGTCATTATATGACAACCCGAGCGTTAAATTATATGCTTTCAAAAAATTTTTTGTGGGAAAAAGAAAAATCGACCCAATGACTATGCCAATTGGTATGACCTTATATAATGGTGCGTCGTTTGTAAGCGCCCCTTCGCCCATCACGGGTGCATTCATCAGCCACTTCCAAATAAGTAGGTACGGGATCACAATGCAAAAGAAGTGCACAATGATGAATATTGCAGCCTCATCGAGCGTAAACACGGTACGATCGAGTGTGGGTTCTGCATAGTTGTAGTAAATATCGAACATTACAGACGCGGCAAACGATGCGGTGATGCCATCATCCCGATTCACGCCGACCCAACGAGAAAATAGAAATAACGTCCATGTAATAATTGTTAATTTGACGAGAACATAGGGCAAATGCACGGCGATGTCTACTCCGAATAAACTCTCGCCGGACATGTGAAACATAATATCGATCGCTTGCGCGGCGAGCCCTACCACTAACGCAAATGCGAACGCTTTAATAGTACTCATAATAGTTAGTGTATCATATTCTTTTTAAAAATGTAAAAGAGCCACTACTGGTGGCTCTTAGCTCTGAGCTTACTGAGGTTTATATCGAGGACGTTCGTGAAGTTCTGCAACGCAGTAACTTACACAAAACGTAAACCGTGCGACGCGTGTAAGTTTTGGATAATTAATACGGTCCGCGGTGTCTGTTGGTGCATGATAGTCGCGGTGGAGCCCCGTGGAATAAAAAAGAATTGGCGTGCGGTCGATGCTCGGGCTCATGACGAAGAATGAGTAACTATCTGAGGCGTTGAACCCATCGTTACTATATTCAAACGCGAACTGAAATTCGGGTAGTGCATTCACCTGCGCATTAATACCATGCAATACGCTACACACTTTTCTGAAATCTGCTTTCTGCGGAGTGGTAATCAATAATAGCTGCTTATCGTTATTACGCCCAACCATGTCAAGGTTTACCACGGTTATAATGTTTGCGAGCGGCACTTCTTTTGGGGGGTTCCTTGTGAAGTGCGCAGAACCCAACAACCCCTCTTCTTCTGCTGCCCAAAAACAACATACCACGCTTCGCTTTAACTGCTTTCGCCGACTAAGTTCCGCATAACTTTGCGCTATTTCAAGCACCGCCGCAGTACCCGATGCGTTATCGTCGGCACCGTAATAAATTGCGCCATCTGTGCCAACGCCCAAGTGGTCGTAATGTGCGCCAATGAGCACTACTTCGTTTATGTTTTCTCCCGGGATCCACCCGATGACATTGCGCGGTCTTGCCTTAATTTCGGTCACCGTTCTCCCTTTGCGCGTTGTAGTGTGGTATGGAAATTCTTGCGTGTATAGACGCTCCCCCTCTACTACATCACCAAGCGGCAAGATGCCATACCTTTTGAATTCCGACACGAGAAATTCTGCTGGGCGAATATAACCCCCATCATTGGTCCCCCGTCCACGAAGGGCATCGCTTGCGAGAAACTCAATGTGCCCACGCAACTCTTTTTCGGTGATATCATTTTTTTCCTGTATTACGCCTTGCAATTGCCCCTCGGTGTCTACGACCTCTGCTTGCCGCGCTGTATCCGTACAACCAATACACAGAACCACCAACAAACACCGCAACAGCTTCCTGTGCATAGTGTGCACTCCTATCAATGAACGGCTGAGCACTATTATACACGGGCCATGCTAAAAAATCAAATCCTTAAGAGCTCTGAGTTACGAAACTCCCTTCAAATGATTTTTCGAATAATTTCGAGCGAGACGCCGCAAGAAAAAACGAGGGATATACACGAGTATCTCTCGAGTTTTTTCTTGCAAGTCGCAGCCGAAATGAGCGAAAAAGCATTGAAGCTGGAGTTTCATAATTCAGAGCCTAAAAATGAGTCCTACCACCTCCCACTTGCGCCGCCACCTCCTGAACTTCCGCCACCAAAGCCGCCGAAACCTCCACCACTGCCACTACCTCCACCGCCACCAAAATACCAAGGCAATCTTCGATGCTCGCTTATTGACCGATGATAGGCGCGCGATGTGAAAAAATCGAATATCAAACCAACTGGTACAAGCGTTATCATTGTAAGCAAGCCGACCCACAAAAATCCATATATAAGTCCCAGCATAACTCCCACCGCGCCGCCAATCACTCCTCCCACCCACCATGACTTTGAACGACCGAGAATACTCGACAGCCACATCAACGCGAATGCAACCGCGTATATCCAAAACATAATGTCATCATCGGACATTTTTTCTGCTCTATTTATTAATTCATATTCCCCCTTTGTCGCAGCAATCATCGCATCCACCGCCGCGTTAATGCCGCCATAAAAATCTTCGGACTGAAATGCGGGGCGTAAAATTTTCTGTATAATGCGTCCACTAGCTGCATCGGTTAATGCGCCTTCTAAGCCATACCCTACCTCGATACGCATGTTGCGATCGTCTTTCGCAATCAGCAGCAGAATTCCGTTGTCTTGTTTCTTTTTCCCAATACTCCATTCTTTAAATAATTTTTCTGCGAAATTTTCTATGGTGTCGCCATTAAGGCTTTGAATTGTTGCGACGGTGATTTCGTTCGACGAAGACTGTTCGAACGCTTGGAGCTTCGCCTCAAGCGTTTGGCGTTGCTCGGTCGTCAAAAGATTTGCGAAATCGTTAACGAAACCCGATGGAACGCCCGGAGAAATATAGCCGAACACCATAAGTGGTACTATCAATACCATAAAACCTATTCCCATAAGATATCCTGGAACCTTCTGCATAAATATTAAACTCAGCTCCCGATAAGCTTTCGAGCTGATGCAATATTATCGAAAATCAAGTCTATCGTTGTGATAAAATAATAGCGGCGAGTGCAAGGCGCCTCGAGGAAGATGTACCCTTAGCGGTACTTCGACGAGAGGCAACGCAGCAATCGCCGCTATTATTTTCATCACCCTAAAAGCCCACTTTCGGTGCTACTTCTGCCCCCCTAACGCTTTCAAAATATGCCCTCGCCCTAAATCCAAAAAGTCTTGCGACGATATTCGACGGAACACGTTGCACCTTTGTATTGAGTTGCAATACCGCATCATTAAAACGCCCACGCTCCACGCTAATACGGTTCTCTGTTCCCTCGAGTTGCGTCATCAATATCGAGACGTTGTCGGAAGACCGCAATGTTGGATAATTCTCAATCACCGCTAATAAGCGACTAAGCGCCCCCTCAACTTGCGTTGCTGCTTTTACCTTTTCATTTATTGTTACGGCGCCTCCATACTTTGTACGTGCTTCGGCTAAAGCACCAAACACTTCCTTTTCTTGTTTAAAGATTCCTTTCACTGTTTCCACAAGGTTTGGTATAAGGTCTAACCTCCGCTGATACTGCGTTTCAACCTGTGCCCAAGACCCATCAATACCATTATTTAATGTTACTAATGTGTTATAAGTCACCCCGACGTGTAAGGCGACGACCACAATAATACCTCCGATAATCCATAAAGTTTTATTTTTCATTGTTTTATTATACATAATTTTTGCAAAATACCCTATATACCTTCGCTATTACTTTTCAAAAATTCTTAATACATGTCGATTTTTATACATGAGATGTTCCCCCCAGACTTCATGAATTCGCCGAGGTCAATTTCCGCTATTTGCCAACCGATTGCTTGTATCTCCCCCATAATATCTTTGTTTCCTTTTTGAAGGACTAGTGTTTTTTTATACGACACCGCAAATGCATTTCCTGTAAAATATTCTATACCCTCATGCGCCGTGATGACAATACGACGAGGAAATAGGTGCTCTAATATGGCGTTCCCGACGTCATCAAATGCGTCTGGGCAATATATAATTGTTGCCTTGTCCAACAGACAAAGCGCGGTATCGAGATGATAGAACTCCTTCGATGCAAGGCGCAGCATAACCACGGGCATATTCCACCTCGTTGCAATTTCTTCATAGGCCATCGTCGTGCTTCGATGACCATAGCCGCCAAAAAGCAAATGCTTTTCTGGGTGCCAAAGTGCGTCGCCACCTCCCTCAAATACCGTACCCGAAGTACCCGTGAGTGTTTCCACGCGATAACCGTGTTCTCTAAACCATGTTTTATAATATGGGGTCTCACGCTGACGCGACACGTGAAGCATGCTGCTTGCTAAAAATATTCTTTTGCCTCCTTCGTCTTCCCATGTGATCCCAGCATTTGCTGCGAATACCATGTCTTCGACTCCGTAGATGCCGTCGATTATCTCAACTCGAATACCGAGTTTCTCAAACAACTTTTTCGCCGCACCCCATTCTGTCATTGCCCTCCCTTTGTCCACGCTCCCTACGGCGCCTTGCATAAAATAATTTTTGACGTCGATGACATCAAAATATTCTGGGCTACACATCAACACGCCACCCTGCATTTTCCGTATTAATAACGTTTCGATATCAAGCTTTCTTACCTCGTTAACCGAACTCATTGGCGCCATAGTCATTAGACCTGTCTTATAATAAGCTTTTGGATAATTTCTTTTGAATTTCAAGCGACCTGCCTACCGGCAGACAGGCCTGCCTGCCGGTAGGCAGGGACGAAGTTAAAAATTTGAGGTATATACGGCGTATCTACTGAAAATTTTTAAGATTGGTCGTAGCTGAAATTCAAAAGAAAGTGACAAAATGTTATTATGAGACAAATCTATTGGACTCATCTCATAATAATACCCTATAAAACGAGTCTTTGGATAAAGCCAAACCATTTGCTCACAAGCCAGCTCCTCTATTACACTAAAGATACGTTTAGGGGCCCATGGTCTAGTGGTATGACGCGGCATTCGCACATGCTTCGCATAACGGGATTACGATTTGCAACCAATCGCTCCGCTCTTGGGCAAATCGGGAACATTCGCGCTGTGCCTCGCACTAAATTTCGCCATAGTCCGAATGGGCCTATGGTTCAGTGGCAGAACACGGCATTCGCATTGCCGGGACGGCGGTCCGATTCCGCCTAGGTCCACAAAAGGGCGAAATTTTAGGCAGGGTTGTCGAGGCAGGAGTCCGATTCTCCTTGGGTCCACCATTCAAAACCCAGCAAATTGCTGGGTCATAAGTGACATGTATTATTTTTACATGTAATACGATTACGATTCCTTGCTACCCAAGAATATACTCTTTTACCCACAATCCTCACCATTGGCAAGCCCAACATTGTGCCCAACAACTTTGTGCCCCTCAGAAACCTCATGACATACGCAATGCCATCGAAACCGGATATTTTTTGCTTTTCTGAAGTAATTACTTGCACCCCCGACATGCACTCTTCTTCGGTTATCTCTAAAAACTCTTTCATCCTCTCCTCGCTCTTACAGGGAACAAACCTCAAAATTTTTTTGTCGTCTCTACTACTTAACCATTCGACCGACCTCCTACAAAATTCGCACTGACTGTCATAAATCAATGATATTTTATTCCCCGTATTGTCCATTGGTATACTACCCATTTGCAGCTCCCCATCAAACGCCGTAACGACGATCGCGATATGCTGATGTTAATCAATAAGAAAAAACGAGTCAATGTTTCCGCAAAAAATTTCTCCAGCCCAAGCGAAGGCAATTTGATTTTGCAAAGAAGTTGCCGCGGGGCTTTGCTTGTCTTTCTAATCTACACCACTCACTCCACCGCATCGCTCCAAATACTCGTTATACATCTTACCTATCTTTTGTATCGATTCAGGAATTGTTACAAAGACCACCTCATCTATTTTTTTAATCGGAATCACTTTAGAGCTCGTGCTTGTGAGGAACGCACCGTCGTAGTTTGCAATATCGCGTAGTCGAATATTTTTTTCTTTTATTATAAAACCATTTTGTGACGCGAGGTGGAGTACTATCTTTTTTGTTACACCATCCAAGATTTTTTCTTTTGTCGCTGTAAAAATGGAATTCTTTTTTACAAGAAAGAAATTTGTCCGCGTACCTTCGGTGATACACCCATTGCGGTCAATCGCTAACGCATCGTAACAACCCCTTTCTCTCGCTTTTTTGTATGCCAGGTAACTCTGGAGCATGCTTAACGTTTTCGCATTAGGGAATGGCCGCTCGTACTCCGCGCTCATTACCGTTACTCCGTCGCGATACATCTTTCTATCAGTAAAAAGTGGGGCAGCGGCAAATATGCAAAGGGAGCCTTGAGATGCGCTCTTTCCCCCGATCAATACTATCTTTAAATTATATGCTTCCGTTGCGGTGATCGCGGTAATAAGTTCCTTAATTGCATTAACCAATTCTTCTTCTGTATATTCATGGGCAAGGCCAATAATTTTTGCTGAATTCTTTAATCGTTGAATATGTTCGCGTAAAAAATATGCGGCGTCATCGATCACTCGCATCGTTTCGTATACCCCAAAGCCATATGAATATTCGATGTTTGCAACCGAAATATTTGCAGCCAAGATTGGCTGGATCTTCCCATTACACCAGCAAACATCATAACTCATACCCTTAATAGACTTGGCTCCACGAATAACATTTCGCCTCTTTTTCTTGAATTTTGGCTGCGACATTGTTAAAAATTTTCAACAGACCTGCCTGCCGGCAGGCAGGTACGCTTGTATATGTTTCAAATTTTTAACTTCGTCTCGCCTAAAATTCAAGAAAAATTGATCAAAAGCTTATCCATTGAGCCAAGTCTAATGCTTTGTATAAGCAGTAAATTCGAGAATAATCAATACAAACCAACCAACTTGCAGCACGAAGAAGAGAATAATCTGGATGAATTCCAAAAAGTGTGTGCGTGACATGCTAAAATTTTTGGCAACAATCGAATAGGCATCTTCTAATGAATCAAGCTTTTCTTTAATTGAGCTTTTCCAACTATCGAATTTCATTTTCTTTGCGGCGAGGTCGTAGAGACGCGCGGAATACCACTCGCCGATGAGCTTTATCTCGCGATCAATCGCTTCAAATTCGGCAACCGAGGTCGAACGTAAATTAATCACATCATGAAACGCCTGCTTTAGACTACGGTTATTCCACCATTCTACTTTCCCTATCCTACCCTTCGTCATTTTTTCTACTTTTTTTAATCGTTCATCCAGTTCGGCATCTAATATGCGGTACCGCAACAACTGGAGATTTGCGATTTGCAAAAGCTCGATAATAGATTCGTATTCACCGTAAGGGTCGAACACAAACGCACCGTCCCAATCCACAATAACGATGTCATTTTTTGCATATTTAATATGCGAAGAAAGTGTATATTGTACCTCGTTTTCGTCGAGTGGCAATTTCTCCGACTTCAAAAAGCTCGCGATCTGTGTTCCGTATTGGAAAAATTGCTCTGGCTCGCCCTCGTAGCCCGCGACAATACCAATAGAATATTCCTCGCTTGCATCAAATTTCCCTCCCCGCTTTTTCACAACCTTGTGGCATTCATCAATCAATGCCTCTCTGAGTTCAAACGCTTCTTCTCCAAAAATATTCGACACCTCAACCTGCCCCTCAACGAGTATAATGTTCGGGAGGTATGCTTTGATTTCGAACTTTACCTTTTTATCTTTTATCTTATGCTCTTCGACGCCGATTAAGACCTGTTTTGGAACAGACTTACCAAAATAATGCGGGGCACTCTCACTTTGGGGAATCCCCAACACCTCTCCCCCGCTTACCTTATGAGTTTCGGCGAGTATAAATGAAATAATTTTTTGCATATAACATTTCTATTTTTATTATACCACTTTATACAAAATCCCAACTAAAGTTGGGATTTTGTGCGTGGACTCGGCGAGATTCACACTCGCTTCTCCGCTTGCTACAAAAATCCCCGGCAAACAATGCCCGGGTCCTTTTGTAGCAAGCGGAGAAGCTCATAATTCATGAACTTACTGCCTTATTAATAAAATAGCACGCCCTGTCATTGAAAGTCAAATTTTTGCTTGCCCGCGAACAACTCCCTACACCATACCGCGCCAATTATCAAAATCCCGCCAATCCAAACTGCGGCCGTTGGTCTTTCACCAAGTAATACTATGGGAAATATCACGCCCCCAATATTTTCGCCCAATGTGATAAACCCACCCACTATGCCACCCCCGATATTGATCACCTCAAACCATAGATAAAATAATATTGCCGTCGCAAAAATGCCCAGCAACAATGTTGCGAGCACTGCACTCCACGTTATCGGCCCGATTGTAAAGCCGCCGCTATAAAATATATAAGGCAGCAAGAACGCTACTCCGACGATAAATGTATTATAAACCAATATCACTGAATCGACTCCTATAATTTTCTTTCGTATATATGACCCGTAGATCGAATACCATGCCCAGCCCATTGCCCCGGCGAGTACTAATAAGTCGCCAGTGGATATCATGAATTCAAGCGACCGAAAATCCCCTTTTGTAACAATAAGTGCCGCACCAAGAAATGCGGCGAATAACAATAGCACGTCTCGTAGCAATAATTTTTCCTTCAACAAGAAAACTGCAAGCCCCGTCATAAACAGCGCACTCATATTAAACAACAGATCGTAGTTCACTGCTGTCGTCTTAGACAATCCCCAAAAGCCCAATACCATCCCGCCGCCGACTCCCGACAACGCCAATATCAAAAACTCCATGACGTGCGTTTTTAATATTTTTAATGCACCCAAGAGCTGCCCCCTCCAAAATAATATTGGCGTAAAAAATATAACGGTAGCTAGTAACCGCAAAAATATTAGTGCTTCCGGGCGAAATGCTACAAGCGCAAATTTACCCAATACACCGATGGCGCCACCAAAAATAATAAGGTATGCGATGATCCCCGGAGTACGCATGATCATAACCTCATTGTATCACCGATTCAATAATATTCCTGACGCAACAAGCCCCGCTGTTTCTCCACGCAAAATTCTTGGGCCCAGGCTTACCATCTTTATTGGCCTCCCCTCTTTCACCAATTCTCGAACTATATCTAACTCAGCCTCACTCCACCCACCTTCGGGGCCAACAAACACATTCACGGCATATAATATTTCCCGTGGCATATAATTCCCAATTCCCCCACCCTCCATGTGCAGCACTATTGTTGATGCAGCGCTACTCGCACGCTTCAATGCATAACGGAAATCCTGTACGCCTAAAAGTTCAGGAATATATCCGCGCTCCGATTGTTCTGCTGCTTCACGGATAATTATTTTTGCCCGCTCTTCTTTAAAGCCCAACTTTTCGCTACGCTCGGTGTGTAGAGGCACAAATGCACTAACCCCCACCTCGGTACATTTTTGTAACACCCATTCGAGCTTATCTTTCTTTAACATCGATTGGTATAACGTAATTTTCAACTCTGGTTCGTTGTGGTTTATTTGCCGCTGCATAATTTCTCCGCTTACTTCTCGCTGCGTAATACGCGTGAGTTTTGTGACATACTCAAAGCCTGCGCCATCCAAGAGTACCACTTCGGTGCCTGGTGTAAGACGCAATACTTTCGCGATTTGGCGCGATACATCGGCATCGATAATATGGGCGATGCGACCTTGGAGCATTTGGGGTTGTACAAAAAAACGATGGAGTTTCATTTTTATATGACGTCTTGTTTATATCATAATCACTTGTTATAGTATTTGAATACTTATGAAGTTGAAAGTCAAATTTACATTAGGCACCACGTTGGTGGTTTGCGGTCTCATTGCACTTGGGCTTTGGTTTACATTACGTTTCGCAAATGTGAGTTACGCGCCCGTCCACCGGGTCTCTGTTTCTACTACTTTAAAATCTTTGGGAACTTCGGGTTCCACGATTAATAAGCCCAACAACACCATAAAGCTTGCCACGCCAAAACTCCCCCCGCAAAATTTCAAAAATCCACGTACACCGTTTATCTCGGCATTAATTTTTGTAGGGACGCTAGTGCTTTTTATTTTAGTTCTTGACGGATATCTACACGGAAAGAAAAAATAGGCTAATTGCGTCAAAGTCGGTCACCTCCTCGAGGAAACGGAAGTTTCCCCCGACCCCCTTCCCGTTCAATTCCCAGCCAGTCCGTAACCTTAAAAACCCCTAGCGGGATTTTCAAGGTTATTGTCGGGCTGCTGGGAATCGAACCCAGGCCGCACACTCCCGAAGCGTGCATACTACCACTATACGACAGCCCGCCTACGCTCGAGGCTACGGCGGGTAAACCCGCCCTATTCCACAGCGTAACGCTTTTTCATTTCTTTCTCCACCCCCGCTTCGAATTCTTCTTTTTTTTGTTCTGATTTTTTACGCAGCGCGATAAGCTCGGCATCGGAAAGTTTATTCAATTCCTGCATACGTGCAATAAGTAACTCACGCGTATTTCTCTGCGGATCGTCGAGCACTTCTTCGAGGAGTGCTGCGAGAATGTGCCCCACGCGTGGAGACGCTGGGATACTCAACCCCTCCATGACATCTTCTCCTTTTACTGCCAACATCTTTGGACTCACCGGGTCTCTGCGTACTTTTTCAATCATAAATTTTAAATGGCGCAATTTATACGGGAATGCTTTTGGTACGCCAGAACCAATGCGGTCAGCTTCCCGCACCCGCAAAATGTCGTCGATGCTTTCAATGCCCAACCGCGCGATAAAACGTCGCACGCCCGCCTCACTTACCTCGCCAACATTATAATAAAATAAATGACAACGCACGAGGTGCGCAACATACTCGATAATTTCTCTACTAAAACGTAGTCGGTCGAGAATCTTGAGCGTCATTTTCCCGCCCACCACCTCGTGATTATAGAACGTCGAATATTTCCCTTCTCCATGTTTTGTTCGGGGCTTACCCACGTCGTGCAACAACGCGGAAAGTCGCACTTCAAACGAATATTTTTTGGTAACGGTGTATTCGAGCGCACGGACGTTATGTTCGAATACGGTATAAATATGGTGCAGGTTTTGCGTAACCCCGACACCTTCAACGAGCTCAGGGACTATATACCGCAACAACCCCAAGTCTTGCAGCATGCGAATGCCATTTGCGGCGTCGTCGGTCATGATGAGTTTAGAAAATTCATCTCGAATGCGTTCTTTAGAAACCATTTCTAAAAGCGACGCATTCTTTTTTATTGCCTCCGCAGTTTTTTCTTCAATCGTAAACCCTAACTGTGCCGCAAAACGTACTGCTCGAAGAAGACGTAGCGCATCTTCATTAAACCGTTCGTTTGGGTCACCCACTGCGCGAATTATTTTTTGCTTAAGGTCGGCTTGGCCGTTGTAAGGGTCAACGAGCGGCACATCGCCTATCGCAGATTGCGTGTTGCGGGTTGCGGGTTGCGGGTCGTCTGTCTTTCTCTTTTTCCCGATACTCGACGCGCTATTCGCTACCAGTAGAATCGCAAGTGCGTTCACCGTAAAGTCCCTTCGCGCTAAGTCTTCTTCTATAGTTTTCGCGAATGTAATTTCGTCAGGGTGACGCTTATCGGTATACCTCCCCTCTTTACGGAACGTGGTAACCTCCACGATTTTTAATGTCGGGTCAGTTGCATCGGTTTTGACGCCAACAGTGCCGAATTCATTCTCATACACACTCCCGAGAAACAACTCTTGAATCTTTTTGGGTACTGCGTCAGTTGCTATATCCCAATCTTTTGGAATTTTCTTGAGTAGTAAATCACGCGTACAGCCACCAACAAGATACGCCTTGTATTGATCAGATGCCAACACTTCTCCGATCTTTTGTACTTCTTTTGGAATATCCAATTTCATGAGTTTTATTCTAAAGTAAAAGCCTCGTTATGACGAGGCCCTTTGGCTTGGGGCGATATTAATTTCATCAACAACACCACTGATATCAACCGGTACATGCGGCAATGTCTTCATCTCCCAATGCCCGACCGATATATATACAAGCTTTACATCGAATAGTTTTTCGAATACTTCCTTGGTTGTTCGCGCTGTCATTACACAACCACCGCCCAATAACCTTTCGAAATCCCATACTATAACACTCCAAACACGTTTGTCCCCCTTAAAAAAACCTTCAACCTTCTCTCGAAAATTAGCTTTCGTTGCACCTTCTTTTTGAGAAAATGTAAAAATAACCAACCCTCGCTTTACGCTTCTTGGACGTAACACGCCCCCACCTCATAACACCATCCTCTTTACTATCGACGTTTCTATTAATCTACGCAATGTTTGTTGAAATGTTATTTTCGAAAATCGCACTGCGCTTTCTGCAATCGCACGGTGGTCCCACGACTTTTTCATTACACGTTTTATCGCATCTTTTAATGCGCGGCTGACTTGCTCGCCAAAAAATATACCGCTCTTCCCCTTTTCTACAATTTCTAATGCTCCCCCTGCTGCATATGCAACAATCGGAGCGCCACATGCAATCGCCTCTGCGGCAACCATTCCGAAATCTTCAACCTGTGGGAAAATAAACGCCCGAGCTTCTTGATACAAACGACGTAACGCCACATCATCGGCGTGGCCGAAAAACTTAATGTTCGGTGATGTTGCCAATGCTCGCAAATTTTTATATTCCGGACCTGTTCCAACAATTATTAATGGTAAACCGAGTTGGTTGAATACCTCTATAACGAGATCGAATTTTTTATAATGCATCAGCCGCCCTGCTGCAAGAAAAAAATCTTTGCGCTGCACCGATGGATCGTAATGAAAAAAATCGGTGTCGATCGGCGGATATATTACTTGCGCATCACGACCATAATATCGTTTGATTTTCCCCGAAATAAATTTTGAATTTGCGATAAGCACACTGGGTCGTTGCCCCGCCTTGTAATCCCACCATCTCAAATATCGCAGTACTGGATGCAACAATGGCCCCGCTATTTTACTATTCATTTTTGCTGTTATATATTCGGGCTCCCACGCGTACCGTAGTGGCGTGTGGCAATATGCGACGTGTGGCACTCCTTTTGATATTTCAATCCCTTTCGCAAACCCTGTGCTGTCAGAGATCACCAAATCGTATTCTTCCCCCACGCGCAAAGTCTTCATCGCGAGCGGCATTATGGGTATAAACCATCGATGGCGCTTTTGGACAAATCCCCAATCTAATACACTCGTGTGGATTTTACGATCACTAAACTTCTTCATGGTCCCATGCTCATCATAAAACAACGTATATATTGGCGCGTCCGGAAACATATCGCAAAGCACACGGAGCACCCGCTCCGCCCCACCCCATTGGTTTAAATAATCGTGTACTAAAGCTACGCGCATATATTTAAGCATGATATGCTTCTCTTAAAATTAAATCCTGCCCCCTACTACCCCGAATAATTACGCGCGAGCGTAATTTTAACAATTCTGATAGTAAAACCAGCGCAATTTAACTTCTTACTAAACAAGTTGACGACCGTCAACTTGTTTAGTAAATATTAATAAATTTGAAAACTTTGCGTTATTTTTGCTTTCATGCTATGCTACCTATGCCTTGGACGAGGATGGGAGGTGCCCGTGATCTACGTTGACATGGACAATACGCTCATCAATACTCCACGTCGTGTACTTGAAGAAGTTGGCATTACAATGCGCTACGGCATTACTGCAGACGACTACTATGCTGCGCTGCGTACCATGAATCAACGACATGGAGTTGGTAGCTTTAACTACAAACTGCTTTTCGCTATTCTTCGCGAAACAAAACCCGAACTTTCTGAAACGCTCATAGCCGACCTCACTACTACCATTGCAATACCGATGTTCGTCGATGACTCTCTCGAATTTATGGCGCGCTTCCCCAAAAATGAACTTACACTGCTCACAACCGGCGACAAAGAAATTCAGTGGGCGAAAGTCCGCGCCCATCAACTCGAGAGTCATATAGGTAAAATCTTAATCGTTACTTCCCCCAAAGCACTGCACATCGATACGCCAACTCGTGGCTCTTACTATATCGATGATGCTCCGCGCGAACTCGATGCAATGAAAATACAGTTCCCCGATGTAACCTGCATTCAAGTACGCGAACCCGCGCCATGGGAAACGCAACGCGTTTCACTCTTGGCCGACCTCCACTGCGCCGATCTCTTAACTGTTGCTGATATGATTCATCTATAAAGGAACTCCACAATATGTGGAGATTTTTTTATGCCCTAAGTTACGAAACTTAGCGCTTTATGGCAGTCGCACCTTACCACGCTCCTGCATGACTAGACCCTCACTGCAAAGATCGCCTACTATTTCCTCTAACCCTTGCTTGTTGCCTAAGATCTTTTCCAAATCTTCAAGCACTAACCCTACGAGCGTATTGGCAAGCGCTTTTAATATCTGCCCCCGATAATATCGTTTTGAATCTTTAAATTTTGCTTGCGGTTTTTTATAAATAAAATCTTTTACTTTGCCATGGAGTTTTTGAAGTGGGCAGTCTTCGCGATGCCCACGGGCCTTACAATATAACGCCCCGATATCAAGCATTGCCCAGTTCCAAATATGCGGGTTTTTCTTCGGCATCATACCTTTTGCGAAATCATAAATTATTGAATCGCTTGGGATTTTTTCAGGAAAAAATATTCTGCAGAATACACGCCGAATATTCGTATCAATCATTGGCTCGGGTGCGTGAAACGCAAACGCCATTATTGCCGCAGCGGTCGAACGACCGATGCCTGGTAATGTTAATAGTTTGTCGAAGCTCGTAGGAAACTTTCCACCGTAATCTACGCAAATAATTTTTGCGCATTCATTAATGTATTTTGCACGACGATTATAGCCCAACCCCGACCACGCCTTAAGCACGCTTCGGAGTGGTGCGCTCGCTAAACTCTTTACGGTAGGAAATTCTTCTAAGAAGCTCTTGTATTTCCCCAACACTCTACCGACCTGCGTTTGCTGCAGCATCATTTCTGATATGAAAATTTCGTAAGGGTCACGCGTGTTTCTCCACGGCAAATCGCGGCCATGTTTCTTAAACCACCGTAAGAGAATTTTATTCATTACCATTTCCTTGTTCATACACCAACCATAGCAAAGCACTATGAACAAAAAAACCCACCAATGGCGGAGTAACTCTGAAGCCCATGTTAAAATCAAAAATTTATATCGTTAAAATTTCGTGTTTGAAACTTTCGAACTTGGCGCGTGCGAGTATAAGCTCGCCTTTTTGCTCTGAACCCAAGAGCGCGAGCTCGCCTAATGACTTTTCAACGATACGTAACACCGTACTCAATACCTCTTTGGTATATTGGTGATCGAAATCTCCATATTGTTCACCGTGCGTTAATTGCCAACTATTGCAGAGCTGTCGATATACTTTTGCTGTTAATGTATTGGCGTACCAAAAAAGATCTGCCGCCGCTTCAGTTGCAAGCCACAAACATTGTTCTTCTTCCGCAACACGCGCGATACCCATCACAAACTCACGCCATTCCCCCACCTTACGATATACCGGAAAATGTTTTGGCTTTGGTGGCAGTTCGATTTCTTCCTTATCGCTCAGTACCACTCCGCGCATCTCCATTTCTTTTTTCATCATGGTCATTGCTTCACGAAACGCACTACTCATGTCTTCGAAAAGACTGTGCGCGTCTTCTGGGTCTTCGCCGCGTTCTAGATGTTTTTTACGATCGCGGTTCATACGCCCACAAATTGGGCACTCATCTTTACCGCATGGCACCCTTTTCCACGTGCACTCAAGCCATTTTGGCATTGTCGGCTTTCCGTCATGCCCAGGCTCAATAAATTCTCCGTAGTCGTGGTCGTTGTCATCGTCATAGTCATCGTTATAGTCATCGTCATCATCATCGACTACCCCAATATCGTCGAGTTTTCCATTAACATATGCGTCATAAATTTTTTCTAGATATGGAGAGCGTAATAATTTAGCAAGAAATAACTCGAGGCTTTTCTCTACGCTCGGAGGTAGTTCGTCGATGTGTTTAATATGGTCATTGCTATGGTCGTGATATTTTTCGATACGTTGTTCGATCTCTTCAACCCATACACAAAAGCGCAAACGATCTTCTTTCATCCGCTTAGGCATTATGTGTGTTGTATGATCGTATGACCACAACCGCAGGCTCATCGTTAACCAATCTGCTGCATGAATCATGCTCTGTCGCAATTTACCCGAAGGATGTTCTAATATGCGCAGGGCAAAATTTTTACAATATTCAAATTGTTCTCGAGGAACAACAAAAAATGCCCACTTTAATGTATTTACTAATGCATACTGATGGTCGATATCTTTTATGCTGTCCCAGCCTTCGATCAATTCTTTATATACATTAAAAACTTTTCTATTACGGCGGTTACAAGTCCCTCTTGTGCTTGGCCTTTCTGTATTCCACAGCTTTTCAATCGCCTTTTGCGCAGCACGAATTTCTTCGCGTGTACCAGTAGTTACTATTTGTAATTTAGCCCGAAGTTCGTTTTCCATTAACTACACTATGGGGCGCAGGATTGATTTTTGCAACTACTCTTGTTATACTATGAACGGCTCTTTGAACTTTGAACGGAGGTAAGCGTGGAACCCCTTGACCAAAAGCTCATATGGGATGCATTTCTCCATGACTATGAATTCAACATAGAACAAATCGGCGGTACAGTTGATACAAGATTCCTTTCCGCCATAGAGCCATTTATTAAGAACTTACCAACTATACTTAAGGACATACTGAACGAGCGCGTGACTATAGGAACTCTGTTTCGCGCCAAAATGCTTTTCCTCACCTATGGTTTGCGCCATGGATTCGCGGCGGTAATGACGCGAAGTCCTTTTGTTCTCCACCAACTTGCAATGGCTAGCATGCTCGATAACCAATTAAAGCTTTGTGAAATTATTGCCAACCGAACTCCCGAGTTCATCGCGAGGTGGAGTCTTAAACATCCAAACGATGACGACGACCCCCGCTCACCCGAAGATCGCTTTATGCTCGAAGTTGGTGCGTTGATGCTCGTAAAAAATATCACTAAGTACCTCCTTGGCGAACTCTTGATTGGCGACCTTGTCGCATCGGAACCTTATCTATTTATCTCTACCCGAACCGAACTATGCACCATCGCATAGTCCACTATTATTTCAATTCCACGAGCAAAGCCTCGTGGTTTTTCATTTCATACTACGCTCGTTCACGCTATATCGATTTTCTACCCCACACCACGGACAATACCATTAGTATCTGCTCACAAAACTTACTTACCGTGACAATGCTTAAATTTCATCGCCGTTCCATCTAGTTTCTTCGCTCCGCACGGGCAAGGGTCGT
>CAYJQG010000008.1:0-30033 GCA_964372325.1 uncultured Candidatus Saccharibacteria bacterium | reverse complement strand
GCTGGGCGAATCGAGCCGGATCCCGGAAGGAACATGCCCGCTGTTCGAACGAAAAGAATCATTCTGTTTTCGTGAGTACGATATCCGTTCGGGGATATTTATCGAAGCTCATAGCTGCCGAAACATCACCTCAATCTTCAAAACCTTATTTGGTGCAATGCGACAAGTAAATTTCTCAAACCGTACTGCAACAGCGCCATCGTGCAATTGCATAAGTTCAGTACCAGGCAAAAATTCGATCGTGCGTTCCGCAGCATTAAATTTGCGAACCATCTCCCAAGGGAATACAAACACCGCGCCTTCACCTTCTTGCACCAAAACAATGCCCATTACTCGAACCTTTTCGCCGCCATCTCCAGAAACTCCGATTTCGCCCTCACACAGCTGAATATACTCACGGAAATAAATACGCAACACAAAACGATCAAACGTAGTCACATCAACATCTTGCTCAGCCATTTCCAAATCCTCAACGTACTGTTGGGAAGCATATAACGAAAACAACAAAAACAAAATCCCCCGACGATCGGGGGAGTAAGACTGTTAATTTAATCAGTTATGATAGCTGCTGGTGCTATTTCGAGAGAACGTCCAGCAGGCGCAAAAAGCTTGATATTTTCGCAAAACGAAAATTTTTTGCGCCGAGGGAGAAGAAAATCCAGCCGCTGGAGCTGGATTATTCTGGTTCTCGAGGAATAGCACCAGCAGCTATCATGTGTAAATAAACATCTAAGGTTTGGAGCGGCTGATACTATGCCAAAGATAAGCTATTGCGTTGGCGAAACATCAGCAAAAAACCGTACATGCATGACTTGGAATACCATGTACATCACACCCTTAGTAAACCTCAACGAACCCCCCTCACAATGAAAAACAATCTCCTCTCCGAGCATCTCGAATGTACATGGCGCGATAAGAATACTCTCGTTGGTCCAACCCGCAATCATCGAATCGTCCAAAAACATAATCGCCCCATACAAGTCAGAAGTAAAGCGCAGCACCAAATATTTCTTACCCGCAACGCATAAAGGCTCCACGCGCATCTTCCACCCTGCGCGAACAACCAACTCAACACCCATCGCACTCATGGCCCCACTCCGATAAGTCACAAGGAACCTCAAGTAGTATAGATCTTTTAAAAATAAAAGCAAGCCTCCCTGTGCTAAATCAAAAATTGAATTTCTAATTCCTGCCTGCCGGCAGGCAGGAATTAGAAATTCTATACTAGTAGCTAGATTACATTTTTTTCGGCGCTGATATTCCAAGCAACGCAAAAAGTTTCTCAAAAATATTTTTTGTAGCGAGCACCAACTGCAATCGCTCTGCGGTTGCTGCGGCATCATCAGTAATCACTCGCTCTAATTCATAAAAATGGTGAAACGCCCGTGCCATGTCCATTGCATAACGCGCTAATCGATGCACCTGATAATCAGTAGCAGTCTGCAATACCAAATCAGGAAACTGTACAAGAACTTTAATCAGACGCCGCATAGGTGGAATGCTAAAAATCTTCGTATCTTTAATCTGTATTTTTGCGACCTGCCCGCAGGCAGGATTTGCGATTTGCAATATACTATTACATCTTACAAATGCATATTGCACATAATATACCGGGTTCTTCATCGATCGCTCTTTGGCTAAATCAAGATCAAAGTCCATATGAGTATCCGTTGCATAGAGCAAGAAAAAAAATCGAGCGGAGTCAACACCGACTTCGGCGACCAACTCGTCCAGTGTAATAAACTCACCCCTACGCTTCGACATGCGAACCTCCTCACCGCCACGCACCAGCCGCACAAGCTGAATAAGAATAATTTTCAATCGATCTTCTGAAACGCCAAGAGAGGCAATGCCACTTTTCAACCGCGCAACATACCCATGGTGATCTGCGCCCCAAATATTAATTCCTAAATCAAATTTACGTATAAGAAATTTATTATAGTGATACGCCATGTCAGCCAAAAAATAGGTTGGCTCGCCAGTTGATTTAACCAAGACCCTATCTTTATCATCGCTGCCATCGGTTGAGCGCAGCCAAACCGCTCCATCTCGATCAAAAACCTGGTCACGTTCACGCAAAATACACAAAACGCTTTGTAACGCCTTTGTCTTGCGAAGTGTTTTCTGCTCTGAAAACCAAACGTCGAACTTAATTCCAACATTTTTTACAGATTTCTTAATTCGCGCTAACAACAACGTCGCCGCACGACGACCAATCGGTTCAAACGCAGTACTGCCCTTAGCCTCGTACAATCGCTTCGCACTTTGTGCTAAACGCTCTGCTAACAAGGCAACGTACCCACCTTGATACTGTTCTTCGTTCTTAGAGATTAACCCAAGCACAGCGCACACCGACTCCCCCAGTCGCTGGATTTGTACACCGGCATCATTAATATAATATTCGCGCGTCACCTTATGCCCAACGCTCTCCAAAACATTCGAGAGCGCATCACCCAAAAACCCCCCACGACCATTCGCCATAGTTAACGGGCCAGTAGGGTTAGCAGAAATAAATTCAAGATTAATCTTTTTACTAACACCAGAACGATCTGCGATCCGCAATTTGCAATCTGCCATTATGTCCTCCAACTCATCTAAAAACACACGCGGACTTACCCAGAAATTCACAAACCCCCCTCCAGCAACTTCCACACGCTCGAAAACATGCTCCGCGTCTTTTGCGCGCACCAACTCGGCCAACTCCTGCGCGACAACAAGCGGCGCACATTTACGCTCTTTCGCAAGCCGGAATGCGACGTTCGACGCATAGTCGCCAAAACGTTCATCGCTAGTTACCTCCAATAAAAATACTTCGCCAGTAGTATCACGTAAATAATTCTGTAGCCGCGAAATCATAATATCTACAATATGGTCCGCTACCCAAAAACGCAAGGAAGAAAAATAGTCATAGAAAATACTGCGATGATAAAAACGGTGACACGGCTACGAGACAG
Source organism: uncultured Candidatus Saccharibacteria bacterium (assembly GCA_964372325.1). Lineage (GTDB taxonomy): Bacteria > Patescibacteriota > Minisyncoccia > UBA6257 > JAUSGH01 > CAYJQG01. The sequence goes on along the minus strand of CAYJQG010000008.1, from coordinate 27,079 downwards.
ACTAGGAACACACTTCCAATTACAATCGATGTATTCGCCAACGTTTCGTAGGGAACATCCCGCAGGACCCACCATGTCATTATTATTTTTTTAAATAGTGGTGGGTCCGAGGGAGAAGAAAGTTTTGTCATAACAAAACTATTCTGGTTCCCATAGAAACGTTGGCGAATATATTATTGCGAAACATCTGACGAGAAATGATGCGTCGAAAGAAATCATAGTAAATAAATATAAAGCGTTTTCGACAAGGCATCGCCCACCGCCTCAAGCCGCACAACTCGTTGCGGCGTCCAACCTAAAAAAGGAAAGTCACAAGAAATAATGCGCGTACCCTTTGCGCACGCACGTTGTATCTTTAAAGAAAGTTCCGTTAAAACGAAAGGAAAAAGATAACAATATATGTGAGTCGCACGACTAAGGTCTACGGTAAAGAAATCTGCATAAACCAAAGAAACGGGAACGACCTTACCCGAAGACCGATCTAATATACGCGTATAAAAAAATGCGGTGATGAAAGGCACCAAACCACGCTCGACGCCAACACACACAACGCCTGGCACACGTTGTGCTGCGGCACGCAATATACGACAATCACCACACCCAAGGTCAAACACGACGCTCTGCGATTGAAGCTCAAAGGAATCAACGATCTGTTCTACCGCACTTCGACGAGTAGAAATAAAAGGAACACGCACAACAAGGGCATCATGAATACACAAAAACAACGCAATGCAAGATGAAAATATTAATAGAGTATAAAAAATAATGAGAGCGATAAACATCTTATTCATTATTATATGCGAAAAAACGATGGTCAAATCTAAAAACTAATAAAAAAATCAAAGCCCCCGGCCATGCGGCCGGGGGTGATGAATTCAAAATTTATTAATTAACTACTCCCCAGTAGAAAGAAACTTGATCTCGGCCGTCGTCGGCGCCTTCAGGGCGGGAGACTCCTCCGCCTCAACCAACTTGACACCACGCGCTTCAAACTTGAATCTCGTATTACCAAAAGGCTCTCCAAGCGACTCGTAACTCACGAGTTCGCCGGGAACGAGATATCGCAAATGCCGCCGCCCCTGAAGAGCAGCGCCACGCCAATGTACACGAGCGACGCCCTTCAAAGTATCAATTGCGCCGATACCCTTATAAGAACTCCACCACATAACACGGCCCTGCCCAGCATCGGGCAAAGCTTGCATCTCCTCCGTCGTTTCGTCATCACGGAAAATGGGAAGTAGATCATTGTTGACTCCCTGCTTCAAAAGCTCCACCAATGAAGGCCAATCATTCAAGTTATTCTGAAAACGCGGGCAAATCATAGAACGAGTTTCGGCATTCCAATAACATTGGGCCTCATAAGACCTCTGAACCGTCAAGAAGAAATCGCCTTCCTGCGAAATTACGGCAACTTCCCAAATCGTAAAACTTCCATCCAGCTTCAGCCGAAGCACACGAATGTTATTCTGAGAATCAGGGGTATAATAAATGCAATCGCTACTCAACTTTACCGGAACGCGACGCGTGAAACGACACAACGTCGCCTCAAAGTCGTACTGATCACGATCGCGACTTTCAACGATATTCTTCTGGTTATCAACCGTAAAAACGATAAGCCGATCATCATCAAACCCATCACGCGAAGTCAAAACTTCGATCGTCAACGACTGAGGCGCAAAAAAATTCTCATCCTTACGTGAGTCAAAATACCCGATAAATCCATCTTCACGAACATCAAAAATATCATCGCCGTCACGAACAACGATAGCCACTCCGGGAATTCGGAAATCCATACCCATATTGGAACCCTTCCTTGTCAAAGTTCGGAAAAAACCACTCACAGGACCACCCCATGAGTACAACATATATATTAGCAGAACACAGCATAAAAGTCAAATTTTTGGCCACAGCCAAAAATTTGCCCCAGACCTGCCTGCCGGTAGGTAGGCTTGATCAGGGATCCATCATTTTAATATATGCCAAGCAAAATCGAAGAACCACAACTACCAACTCTTTACATTATTGGTGATTAGTCATATATAATGTAAAGAGTTGTGAAATAAACGAAACGAAGGGGCTGCGATGAATGCAAAAAACACGGCTGATCTCCGCAGAAATTTCCCTACATTTTTCGATAAAAATTTCTACTTTGAATGCAACGATGGCTGGTTCCCGCTTATTAGAAAACTCTGCGAAGATCTTGCGGCATTCCACATCCCCGATCTTAAAGCAGTTCAGGTCAAAGAGAAGTTCGGCGGGCTACGATTTTACATCGATCCATTCACCGCACCGAATAAAAAAATAAAAGAGGAAGTTGGACGCTTCATCGCAAAAGCCGAGCATGATAGCTACACCATCTGCGAATGTTGTGGAGATCCCGGAAGACGCACGGCAATCGGCTATTACGAAGCAACCAGGTGCACATCATGCGTGCCAGAAAAAAACTAATCCAGATAACATCTGGATTTTTTTAATAGACTTGTTCCCCAATAAACTTTCAAGCTGTATGTTAGAAAAATTCATTACATTTATCAACCTTGCACATCAAAGCAGAAAATAAACATTCCCACATTCTTGAGAATGTGAGAATGTTTATAAAAAAATCGTCACCGTTCGATGACGACTGTAAAGAATCCCATGAACTCATGCGGGCAACTTCGCAAGTAATTCACGTCCCTTACCAACGGCAGTGTTAATAGGAATACCACGCTTACACAACGGGCAAACCGCGGCATCCCATGTGTCGAATTGCACACTAAAGAGAGCGATAAGCTTAGGAACATCTGCGACATCTTGAGAAGCAACACGTCCACGGTTGCACAACGCACCAAGACCAATGACGTTACCATGAGCTAATCGTACCGCTTCAACAACACTCTTCGCAGAACCACCAGTTGAAAGAACATCTTCTACCACCAACACATTCTTCCCAGAAATAAACTTTTCATGGCCACGACGAATAACAAAACCATCGACGTCTTCAGATTTTTCGGCATAAACCGCAAACACTTCATAACCATTCATCACGGATAAATGATGCGCCGTCCATTGTGAGAGTATGATCCCACCCATTGCTGGAGCGATAACTACCTCCACGTGGTCACCAATAAATCGTTCAGCAATCGCGAAGCAAAGGCGCGATGTCGTTGCAGTGTGAGGATACACGGCGTCTTTATTAATATATGTAGCGCCATGTTTACCGCCAGATGTATAGACGACATGGCTATCAGTGATAATCGCCCCAACTCCATTGAAGAGTTGTAAAACTTCTTTTTCATCCATCGCTATCCCCTCGACTATGGCTTCAATCACATTAACGAAGCCACAAAAAACAATCAATGTGAGTACAAAAATCTTTTTAAAACAAAAAGCGCTGGGGACACCCCAACGCCGAAAGTATATGCCGTATTTAACCCACAATCTTTCGCAAATCTTCAACCCTAATCTTCGCGACAACCTCTTCGTCGAGCACATGGTTACGCGCACGTTGGCGAAGAACCCAACCTTCAAGTATATGAGCGGGAAAACCACCATCTCTCGAAGTATCAGTTCTCAAAGCTTCAAAGAGATTACTCAAAGAGCCGAAAACCTCCAATCGATACGCGACAACTGGTAGCCCAATCTCAAACGCTGCTCGGTGAGCATCAAGGAACGGGAGAAAGCCCAGGTGATCACCAACGTCGAAAACCCGTACTGTTGGCGAAAGATCCTTGTAGCGAGTGCCGATCTTAGCGCCCAATGTTTCGAAATAAATCCAAAAATGAGGATATTGTCTTCCAAATTCAACGAACTGCTCACGATAAGCATCGAAGCCCGCAAGGTACCACTTCACGCTCGGATCTTCTTTCTCACAACGACGAAGCTCATATCGCTCCTCTTCGCTAACCAATCGTTTAACATTATCGCCCTTGGAAAATCGATCGAAACGCTTCCATGGCTCACCGTTACTCGACTGCATCGTACTTCCATCAACCTTTTCCGTAACAAGAATAGGCTTACTGAGATCAAAAGGTGCACGAAGTTCTGGGAAATACCGAAATGTTGCTCCCTCGCCTTGCGACTGCAACAAATGGTGGATCTTCCTCTGGGTCGCCATCAGACAACCTCCTTGTTAGGCCTACAAGCTTCGAATTACCAGTAGGCCGGGTTTTCAAAAAAACAACCGCCAATTCAAGTACTATTATACACTATAAAGAGCGAAAGTCAACCTCCACAAAGAGAAACCGCCCAGCGTGGGCGGTTTCTCTTTGTGGAGGTGGTGGGAATTGAACCCACGTCCAAAACATTGCCAAAAAATTTTCTACATGCGTAGTTTCGCCCGAAGGCGCAACGAATTGATTCTAGTGATTTAAAGCTATAGCCCAAGAATCAAAAACTATAACTCGAGTTCGAGGTATAACACCTGCACCCCTTCGTCGAACACAAAGAGACAGATGGCACTTGACTACGCGTAAACGCGGTTAGGCAAATGCTAACGCCATATTTCTATTGGCAGTTATAGGTTTGTTATATTGTTTTACGAGTATACAACAAACTCGGCACGCGATTTTTTAGAATATTGTTTTGTCAAAACCAATCACCCCCAATACAATCTAGTACTTACTCGCCATCCCAGAATGAAGTGGAGGCATGTTTTCGCTTTTGTGTTTCCGAAGAACATACCCTTTGGCCCCGCCCGTCATTAATGTATTTAATAAGGCGGGGCCGAGGTAGAAGAAAATTTTATCGTAATAAAATTATTCTGTTTCTGAGGAAATACAAAAGCGAAAACACTTAATTCTTCAACGTCCTCTCAATCTCCCTCTTCGTTTCCCTTTTCTTTATCGCCTCTCGCTTATCTGGCCCCCGCTTCCCTCGCCCTAACCCCAGCTCAATCTTCACAAGATTCCCCTTAGTATAAACACGCAGAGGCACTAAAGTCAATCCCCGTTCTTTCATCTTGCCCGTAAGAGTTGCGATTTCTTCGCGACGTAAAAGCAATCGACGCGAGCGCGTAGGGTCATAATCTGCCGGAACATTGTTCTGTTGATACGGCGAAATCGTTGCATTAAGCAAGTACAACTCATTACCTCGGACCACGGCAAAAGTACCTGCTATCTGCATGTATCCGGCTTTTACCGATTTAACCTCTTGCCCCAGAAGTTCAATCCCCGCCTCAACCATTTCCAAAATTTCATAATCAAACCGCGCTTTCCTATTTTCCGCTAATACACTCATAAAATCACTCTAACAAAAAAAAATAAGAGCTGCTAGAAAAAATAATATATGCACTGGTCGCGAAATCATTTTGCATCACCGCAAGGAGCGACGACGAAGGTGTACCCTCAGTGGTACTCCGAGGAGGAGCGACAAAGCGGTGATGCAAAATGAACGCTGAACTTACCACGCAAAAAGTTGACTCAAGTAGGGTGATCTGTTAGGATGAATACTATTCAAAGAGTACCATTAAACAACCTAATAACCGCCCCCGAACTCCGCGTTATTTCGGATACCGGTGAAAATCTTGGGGTCATGGGAAGAGACGCCGCATTAGCGCTAGCAAAAGAGAAAGGGCTTGACCTTATCGAAATTTCGTCTAAAGCCAAACCCCCAGTCGCACGCATCATAAGCTTCGACAAATATCGCTACGAAGAGAAAAAGAAGGCGAAAAAGCAGCGCGAAGGTGAGCGAAGAGGCGACTTTAAGCAGATTCAGATTGGCGTGAAGACCGCGAAAAATGATCTCGAAATCAAAGCAAAGAAACTCAATGAATTTTTGAGCTTGGGGTGCCAAGTGGAAGTAATGCTCGTGCTTCGTGGCCGCGAGAAAGCATTAAAAAATTTCGCACTCGAACGCTTAAACCACTTCCTAACCCTTATCGAGCCAGGACACAAAATTATTCTTGCGCCAAGGTTTGTCGGTAAAGGATTTATCACACAAATCGTAAAGTAATATAAATTATTTTTGTATATTCGTAACCATTTCGTATTTCGTAGCAAAAGTATGAAAAAATCAGTATCAAAACGTCTCAAGATGACGAAAACGGGGAAATTAATCCGCCGCAAAATGGCGCAAGATCATTTTAAGTCGAAATATCCAGGAAGTCGCACACGCAATAAACGCAAAACGCTACAATTAGGCAAAAAAAATACTAAAATTTTTGCAAAATATTTAACGGCAAATAATTAAAACAAGGGAATAGAAACTAACCACTAAAAATTAGGGAGCGAATAAATAATCCCTAGTGCCTAGTGGCCTAGTGCCTAGTGACCTAGTTTCCAATATGACCAGAGTAAAACGCGGAGTAGTCGCCCATAAAAAAAGAGAGAAACGCTTAAAGCTCGCTAAGGGCTTTCGTTGGGGACGCAAATCGAAAGAACGTGCCGCAAAAGAGGCACTAACCCATGCATGGACACATGCGTTTCAAGGACGCAAACAAAAAAAGCGCGACTATCGCGCACTGTGGAACGTAAAAATTAGTGCAGCATTAGGCGCACACGGCTTAAACTATAGCACATTTATCGGCAAACTAAAAAAAGCAAATATTGTACTCAATCGAAAAATGCTCTCGACCCTCGCAGAATTCGAACCAAAGGTATTTGGTGCAATCGTTGAGAAAATAAAATAACTCCGCCATTAGCGGGGTTATTCTATCTCAATGGGGCTGCGGATACGTCGGGGGCTGAGGGCAACACCGATGGAAACTTTGCATAATCTTTATGTAAAAAAGCATGGGCGCGACGAAGAATAGCAACGCTATCTTTATGCTTTGCAAGTAATCGCTGTGCCTCGCGCGCAGTAAACCAACCAAACCCCTCTTCGTGGCCACCTTCAGAAATACGAATTCTGGCTTGCGAAGTTTCGGCAAGATACAAAATAACAATTTTGAATATTGGGTTATGCTTACCGCCGAACGTAAAGCGTTCAAAAGTTTTAAAATTCGGCTGAAACCGTAACTCACTCGACCTAAGTCCAGTTTCTTCGCGAATCTCGCGGAGCGCCGTTTGCCAACTGCGCTCCTCTTTCTCCATTTTCCCTTTGGGGAAATTCCAATAACCCCGCCCATGATAAAGGAGGAGGTACTTAACGCCATCTTTCGTGCGGCGAAAAATAATAATACCAGCAGAGATAACTTTTTTCATAAGCAAGCTACGAAATACGAATTATTCGCTATGAAATATTCGCTACGAAATACGAAAATGATACGAATATACGAAAAATATTTGTTCGGTTAGCTGTATTCATCTTTCGTATATTCGTAGCAAATATTTCGTATTTCGTAGCGAATAATTCGTATTTCGTAGCAGTGAAATTAGTGCCAAGGACAATGAAAATACGATATTAATCCCTGACGAGCCACAACGATAACCGCCAAAACAATCGCTGCAAATATAAGAAGAAACACCATACGTATCACCGCGAACAAGAACAATCCACGCATTCCCACGCCCTCGACAATTGATAAAAATAGTTTAACAAAAAAAATCCGGCATAGCAACTTGCTTTTTCGGACGATACGCGCTATAATACAATCGGTTCTTCAGAAAAACACTGGGAGAGGTAAAAATGGAAGTCATTAAACCCGGTCGTCCACAAAAGGGTTGGTCAAAGAATTTCAAGTGCACTGGTAAGGGTAACAATGGCGGTGGATGCGGTGCAATATTACTAGTTTCCGAATATGACATCTACCAGACAGAGAGTCACGCTCTAAATGAAACAGATTATTATACGACTTTTTGTTGCTGCCAATGCGGCGTCGAGACAGATATAGAAGTTTATGGAGTTAATCCTGGCGGTAAACGTCCATCAGAAAAAGAACGCCGCGCAATCGCCGAAAAAACCAAAAACAGGAACAAGGAGGGCGTTTGAACAAAAACAGGCTGCCGCAAGACCTGGCAATTGATCTACTCAAGCGTTCACAAGGATTAATTTTCCAAGTAGCAGCGGTAATCGCAGATAAACATGGGATCATCAGCTGGGGCTGGAACCACCGAGAGGGTAATGGATCGATCCATGCTGAAATCCATGCGATGAGTCGCGCAAACCCAAAAAGACTTTGCAATGCAACGATTTATGTAGTGTGCAAAGGACGGAGTAGTACAAAACTGCATAATGCCAGGCCATGTAACAACTGCATGTTACTCATCAAAAAAAGGGGTTTCATGAAAGTCATCTATTCTGATAATTACTCAAAAACCGAATGGAGCGAAATCACGCTATAATCCCCCCGCAATGTGGGGGGAATTTCTATTGAGAAATCATAATTTCTATTTTTTTAGCATCGCGAGCATTTCCTCAACCGGCCGCGCGTTGATAATATCCTTTTTCGTCGCCCATCCTCGCCTTGCCTGCGCAATGCCAAATTCCAAAACAGAAAAATGCGAAACGTCATGTGCGTCAGAATCGATGCACATCTTGACACGGGCAACAACACACTTACGAATATACTCATCACGCAAATCGAGCCGATCAGGAAACGCATCAATTTCTAAAATAGTTCCTGTACGCTTTGCTACCGCAATTATTGCATCAATATCAATGTCATACGCAGGCCGTTTATTAATCAGCCGCCCAGTTGGGTGAAACAAAATATCGGCATTGGGGTTTTCCATCGCACGAATAATACGTTTCGTCTGTTCCTCGCGCGACAAATTAAATAATGAATGCACCGAAACGCCAACGACGTCGAGCTTAGCAAGAACCTCGTCCGACAAATCCAATGACCCATCTTTTAAAATATCACATTCAGTTCCCTTTAAAATCTTAAATTGAAAATGAGAAATTTGGAATTTGGAATTAAGTCTATCGATCTCCTTCATCTGCTTCTGAATACGCACCTCATCAAGCCCGTGCGTCATTGCTAATCGCTTCGTATGGTCGGTGATCACCATATATTGCAAGCCATGTGCCATCGCGGCATTAGCCATCTCCAAAATAGTATTCGCGCCATCGGTCCAATTAGTTTGTGTTTGCAAATCTCCACGCAAGTCATCGTAACCAATCAATGTTGGAAGTTCGTGGCGAGAAGCCGCATCGATCTCGCCAGTCATTTCTCGAAGCTCGTGGGGAATATAATCCAATGAAAGTGCTCGATAAATGCCCTCCTCATCTCCTCCAGCGATTTGCTCCCAATTGTCTTCGGGCGATTTGCGGAATAATCCGTATTCATTTAACTTTAACCCCTTATCAATCGCCAGTTGTCGAAGTGCAACGTTGTGGTCTTTTGAACCAGTAAAATAATTAAGCGCCGCTCCATAGGATTCTTCCGGAACAACACGCAAGTCAATTTGGAAACCGTTGTGCAACTTAACCGTAGATTTTGTTTCGCCGTGCCCCAGTATGTGCGAAACTCCGGGCATTGCAACAAAAAAATCCATCACGGTCTTTGGATGTGCTGATATGACTAAAATATCCGCATCCCCTACCGTTTCTTTCCACCTCCGAACAGATCCAGCAACTTCTGCACGTTGCACTTGAGGCAATGCGCGTAGCTGCTCAACAATCTGTCGCACCAACGGCAATGCATCGCCCAATAAAAGCCTGAAACCACTTTGTGCTAAAAACGCAATTCCGCGCAAAATATTTTCTTCACTCTTTTCTCCAAACCCGATCAAGGCCTTAATCTTCCCGGCCTTTGCGGCGGCTTCAAGCTCAGCAACGTTCGTGATTCCTAATTCCTTATATAGCACTCGCATCTTTTTAGGCCCCAAGCCCTCAATACGTGACAATTGAGCAAGATCAACTGGGGTCTTTTTGCGCAATTTTTCATAATACTGTAGATGACCGGTCACCAAAAGCTCCTCGATTTTCTCGCCAATCGAAGTTCCAATGCCCGAAATCGCTTCAATCCCCTTCAATCCCTCGCGTTTATATGTCAGGGCCAACTCTTCGGAAAGTGCAACAACAACCTCGGCAACTTTTTCATATGCACGCGGCTTAAACGGCTCACTTTCCATTGCCAGATACTGGCTAATCTCATATAAAATTTTTGCAATCTCCTGATTAGACATAAAAAAATAAATCAAGTACGCGATAAATATTATAATACGGAGCAAAGCAATGAGTCGATTTCGAGGAGTCTTGAGAAGGTGTACCCCCAGCGGTACTCCGACGAAAGACGACAAAGAAATCGACCATTAATTTGCTCCGTAACGACTACTGGTTGATGTTGACTGGTACATGGTCTCGTATAACCGATTCAACCCCCGTCGGCTCTGGCAAAACAAGTTGTGGGAGCGTAAGAAAAAGCGCGGCGGCCAAAAAACACAAAATACCAACCGCGACAAACAATACATTATAGCCGAGCCATGTAACAAGAATCCCACCAAGCAAACCAGTAACGCCCATCGCATAACCAACCGCAGTACTGTCAAGCGACCAGTCAAGCGAATAATGTCCTTTATCGAGATGATGTGAAAAAAGCGACGACCATGCAGGCACATACAACCCAAAACCTATCGCCTTTAATACTTGAATAAGATATACGTGCCACACACGCGTTGCGGAAGTCAACAGGAAGGCCGCGGCACCCACAATAACAAGCGATGCAAGAAGTGCATAAAAATCGGCACGCTCACCATCGCTCTTATCAAGAAATGTCGCAATGGGAATTTGAATACTCGATTTTAAAAACCAATGGATCGCGGCGAGTATACCAACAGTAACAAGGGTAGCCCCAGCAATTTTATTCACCAAAAACACCGAAAATAGTGGGTCGATCAACCCCCAACCACCAAACAGCAGCATGTCTGCCATAATAAACCGACGAATAAATTTCCCTACTTTAACATCGAAATGAATATTAAAACGCATAAGAATTGCTACAAAATACGAAAAATGTAAGAATTTCGCATTTCGTAGCCGAATTAAAATATAAATTGCTCATGAACAAAGTCGACGACAATGTGTTGCCCTCTATGAAACTCTCCTCGTAAAATCTTTTCCGCAAACACGCTACGCAAATATTTCGAAATAACTCCACGGAGTGGGCGTGCCCCGAACACGGGGTCAAACCCTAAACGCGCAATTTCAGTAATTGCAGCATCACTCAATTCCACCGTAATACCTTGCGCGTCCGCGATAGCTGAAGAAAGATCCTTTAACTGCAGTATAGCAACTTGACGAATGTGTTCGGGGAGTAACGTACGAAATACAATAATGCTAGAAAAACGATTCAATAATTCAGGACGAAAATATTCCGACAACTTTTTCTTCAGCTCAACAGTAATATCGGCAATCACGCGACCCGCCTCAAGCGAAGATTTAATAAACTCTGAATGCGCATTCGATGTAGCAATAATAATAGTGTTTTGAAAGTCCACAACTCTCCCCTGCCCATCGACTAAGCGCCCATCATCGAACACCTGCAAAAATAAATTTAAAATATCAGGAAACGCTTTTTCGAACTCATCAAGCAAAATTAAGCTGTATGGCCTCTTCGAAACTGCGTCGGTAAGTTCACCAACGATTTTGCCATCGGGTGAACCAATAAAACGCACAAAGCTTTCTTTGCTTTGATAGGCTGACATATCAAACCGCAACCAATTGTCGCTCGAGGCAAACTGTAACTTTGCCAAAATCTTCGACAATTCAGTTTTCCCAACTCCAGTTGGACCAACGAAAAGAAAAGTCGCAATGGGGCCACCTTTGCGCGATAATCCACTGCGATATTCTCGAAGAGCGGAGGCAACTGCCGTAACGGCTTCATCTTGATCAATAAGACGTTCGTGCACTCGAGCTTCGAGATTCAAAAGCGTTTGCGCCTCAGTGGCACCCACCGTGCGAAGTGGGATATTCGTCTTCTGCTCAGCAATGGTTGTAACGTCGTCAGCAACCAAGCATTTTTTGCCTGTAGTTGAGGCACGCGCCAACGCCTCTTTGAGTAAAGTAACTGCGCTTGAAGGGAGCGGTGTTGTAGCAAAATATCGATGAGCCAACATCACTGCCTGCTTTACTGCGCTAAAACTAATAGTAAGTCGATATTGATATTCAAGAATAATGCTTTGGTACACCAATACGTGCAGCGCATCGTCTTCATTGATTGGGGGGACATCGATCGATTCAAATGCTTCAAGCACATCGTTCTGCGGTGCAAGGTATTCTTTATATTCCTTGGGGTATGTTGTCGCAACCACACGAAAAGCATCTTGCTTAATCATCGGGAGAAAAATATCGGCGACGCTTAAACTTTCTGGACCAGAAGTACGGAACAACTGATGAAAATCGGGAATATACAAAATAACATTCCCTGCCCGCGTTAATTCATCAACAATACGCTGCGCACGAAAGCGAAGAGTCGCCATATCTGCACCAGCCACAAGGTTTGAGAGCTGAAGAGAAACCAATCGCTTATCAAATAATACCCCTGGAACATGGTCATGCAAAATCTCGAAAGCAAGGTGAGTGATAATAGTTTCTTTCCCAACGCCAGGCTCGCCAACAAGCAACGCATTCGCACGACTCGGGCGAATAAGTGTGTCAATTAACCGTTGATATTCGGAGGCGTGCCCAATAAGAAGCCCAACACGCTCCGCGCGTGCCAGCTCAGTAAAATCGTCACCAAACTCATCGAGTGTTGGGGTAGGTCGCGCAGTCCACGAACGGTTAACGCGCCTATCACGATAACGATGAGCGTTACGCATTACAATTCCGGTAAGTGTTGCGGGCATCGCACGCAAACCGCCGACCTTACGCTCGGCAATACTAAAAAGCATTGCATGTTCGAGGTCCTCTGGTGCAATCCGAAAAAGATCAAAAATATATTCTATTCCCGAGTCACCGATCTTTCCAAGAGCCGCAAAAAGATCACGCGTAGTAATCTCGCTTTCTTCACTGCTCTGCGCCAATTGAAATGCAGCAAAAATCAATGTTTCGAGTTGGTGAATAGCATCAACGGATGCGAGAGGCGGTGTAGGATGTTCACGAACATAAGCATCGATACGTGCCAATAAGGCCTGGGGAGTCACGTCAAGGCGTACTAAAATATTCGTGACCTCACTACGCAAAACCAGTCGCTCAAGTACATAAAGGAAAATATGAGAAGAAAGCATTGTCCCACGCGACAAGGCATATTCCAATACCACAAGCACAGGGGGGCTTACATAGTCCGCAACATTCACGGTCTTACCACGAATATAAGAAAATGTTTTCTCTGCATGACCGATATGCAACAAACGATCACCGAGAAACAAGGCCAACAGCACCCCAACACTTCGCAGCCGACCGACATCAGAAAAGAGAAAGATGGGCACCATCGCGATACAAACACCGTAAGTAACATAACCGAACAAGCGAACCAAAAAACGTTCAATGGGAGAAAATAAAAGTAATGGCTCACGAAATATAATAGAGACCTGGTTCATGGCCGTATAATACGCGAAAAAAGATACAAGGGTGTCGCAGCCCAAACGACATATACACAAATGAATAGCGCAATCAACAACGCATATACGACTGACCCGGCAAGCACTCGAAACGAACGAAAGAAAAATCCGAAAACATAACCCAGCGCGCTATAGTCTTGGTACAAAGGCTCAAAGAAATGAGCCAAGGTAACACGAAACGCAATAACATGGTCGAGCGACTCTAGTATGCGCAAAGCAAAACCGACAATAATACGAAAACCGTGGTAATACCAATGCACCAAAAAATCCCAAATGCGATAAAAAAAATTATAAGCAATATAACTTGCGACAGCCATGGTTACAGTATACTAATGGCTAGTGGCTTCCGCCAATCCCCGCACTATCGCCTTACGCTCTTTCGCGTTAAAAATTTTAATAATGCCGTATTCGCCGTCATAGCCAGGAGTAATAGAAATTTTACCCGCGCGCATGCGCTCGACACCCTCCGCGATAATCGACGTGGAGGCTGTAGCAATTGCAGATGGACGCGCATCCATTAGTACATTCAACTCCGAACCAAATGCAATAATCAATTTCTCGTATTCTTTATACACGGTTTTCGTCTTTGACCCCAAATCAAACGCTTCGCCAATAATCGTATCCAACGAAACCAAATTCCGAAATGGCACGCGCCTCCCATCGCGAAAGCCTTCGGGACGATCGGCAAGAGATGCAACGCGATTCGCGACCCCAACCGTAACGCGCTGTTCACACTTCGAACAAATTCCATTATGTCGCTTTGTCTCTTCGGGCGTCCATGTAATACCGCACAATCGATGACCATCGTAATGATATCTCCCTTCTTCGGGAAAGAACTCGAGGGTTTCAAGGAAACAATCTCCGACGGGAGAAACAATATTACTTTGATGTTTCATATTGCGCACTAACGGAATACCATCTTTTATCGCACTAATAATCCCGTCATATGATAATTGACAATCAAATATATTACACTCTCGCCCAATGCGCTGTAAACTATGCGAATCCGAGTTCGAAATTAAGGCCACTCGATCCAACGCCGAAACCCGCCAATTCATCGACGGGTCAGACGATAACCCCGTTTCAATCGCAAAAATATATTTTGCGTAATCACCAAAACATTCTTCAAGTGAATCAAAACCCGACATCGAACCAAAAACAGAAAACCAAGGTGTCCACGCATGCGCCGGCACAAGCACAGCACCCGAATCGTCATTGCGAGTCCCGCCGCGACGGGACGAAGCAACCCTACCTTCGCCACTTTCCAAAACGAGCTTTAATAATTCTTCCGAATCAATACCAATAATCGGACGCCCATCAGATTTTAAATTACCAACCAGCGAAAGCGCATGAGTAATTTTTTTGACCGTTGCAATGTCGGGCGCAAAAATTAAGTTATGCACGCGCCGAGTACGCCCACCTCGAGAATAAATGCTCGAAACTTCAGCGGTCAACATAAAACGCGTTTCTGCAAACGTATCTTTCATCGTTTTTAATTTAAATTTATTGCGCAAACGAAAAAGCCCCGGCTCTGCGGGCTCCAATTTTTCTTTAATTTCTTTTAACCATGCCGGGTGCGTAAAGTCCCCTGTACCCATCACTTGAATTCCCTTATCGTCTGCCCACCGATCAAGTTCTTCTAAAACCATATTCTGCGACACCGCCCGCGCATGTTTCGAATGAATATGTAAATCCGCCACAATTTTCATTTTCTTCATTATCGCCTAGTTTCCCCCCACAATACAATATTTGGAAGTCCGACTTCCAAATATTAGACTTGGCTCCACGGATAAGCTTTTGATCAATTTTTCTTGAATTTTGAGCGAGACGAAGTGAAAAAATGGAAAGCTATTCACAGAATCTGTTGAAATTTTTTGCGACTAGTCGCAGCCAAAATTCAAGAAAAAGAGGCGAAATGTTATTCGGGGGCAAGTCTAGTGTTATACCCCATAAAGACAACAAAAAAGCAGGCTCTATGCCTGCTAAAATAATTCCGGGTGCACAAACCGCGAAAGTGCCGCAACAACCGCATCACGGTACGCCGTTGTGCGTGTCACAACACCATTGGTCATTTCACCAAACAAGCCCTGTTGCTGCTTAAGATTATTGCCGGAAAAAATAATATCAATCGCATCGCCAATTTCTTTGCATTGGCCGCTCTCAATTAACGCCATAACTTTCGGCGGAACTCGCATCTGAATACTCGAGCCAATTCCCTCATTACCCTCACGATCTTGCACCACAACCCAGCCCGTTTCAAAATATTGTTCACCGATCTTGCGGGCACCGCCCTCAAGACCAACGCCAAACCGCGCAGATGGACAAAGCTCAAGCGCCGCAGTCGCTCGAAAACGCGCACCGGCAATAGTTTCTTCGTCGGTCATCGGTTGCACAGAAACAATCGAGTCAAATTTTATAGGGTACACCGCATACACAGCTCCCGGCCAAACCGCCTCAAAACCCATAAACGCCGCATTTTTCTTTACCGGATTTGTAGAACCAACAGCAATATCGAAACGCACAATATCACTCTTTGGCTTTTCAACAGAACCATCCAATGATGGGATAGAGGTCTCAAAATTATTATCAGGCTTTAGGAATTTCAACATGTCATACCTCATTCTGTTTTTTAGGCTCTACTGGTGCTTCGGGAAAATCTAGAATGACCTCGCCCTCGGCTTGCTCGGCTTCAGAAAGCGCACCGACTGAATTCCTTAGAAAACTATTCGGCAAACATCCGAAAAGGCTTTCGAAAATATCGAGGCAGATAGTGTGACGTATAAACCAGAAAAAAAGGCAAAAAACAGAAAAATTCAACAGTACAAAAAAACTACGGTCAAGGGCAACCTGAGGCGTGACCATAGAACCAAGGAAGAGAATACATTGCGCCAACGTGCAACCCAACCACACAGTAAACGCCAGAAGAATCACTCGCTTCATTGCGCTTGCTCCTCTCAAAGAACCACGCATCGGAGCCTACCTCCGATACAAACATAGTATAAATTAATATAAGAAAATTACAAGTAGGCGAACTCTTACTATATTTAGATAACACAACCGAATACATATTGCCTCGAAGAACATACCCATTAGCTCTGCTTCGTCATTAATAATTTTAATAGAGACAGAGGGCTTGCTTGCCGGCAGACAGGAAATTTTATCGTAATAAAATTATTCTGTTTCTGAAAGAAAATATGTATTCGATGCAAATATCATAAATCCTACAACGAAAAATCTCGCCAAATCATGACGAGATAAAAAAATTACGAAAGCTTCTTCCAACGTTCTGGCCAATCATTAAAACTTCCGACCGGAACGCCGTCAAGGAGAAGAGTATATAACGGCTGATCAGGAAAGTCGTTCATACATACCACGACGTCTACATCAAATCGGAACGCACGCCACGTTGCAGCGGAGTCCTTCACTGGCAGGAAAAAGAGCGGGAAGGAACGCGCCTCTTCGAGCGTAAGTTTGGGATTCACAAAGAACGGCCTCCAAAAAGTTTCTGCGCCTCAACCAAATACTCACAAGCGACATTCAAATCAAGATGGTCCTCAATAGTACGAAGTCGCCCTTCGGCATCGATCGAAAAATCAGAAAATTCTTCAAGAAGTGGCTCAATGAGATTCAATGTGGTTGGGCTAAGCCCGCCAGCAACACCGAACCCAATATCCATTGAACCCAAATTCTGATCACGCAATGCACGCAAGTAACCTCGCGCGCACTCAGGGTCGAACGGTCGCCCCTTGCCACCAGAAGGATCAAGCAAGACATAATCAATAACACCCGCATAATCGAGGACACGACAAGCAAGTTTATTCGGATCATTCCCAACCATTTCAAACGCACGTCGACCGATTTGCAACACAATCGCAAGTTCAGCAAACTGACCGAACAATTGCACGATCTGATCAGGGTGAGGCCAAGCCGCGTTCAATTGAAACCCATCGAAGGAATATCCGACTTCATCAGCATACGTCGAAGCGACCTGCACCAACTGCACACCCAAACGGTCGGGCTCGTCAGTATTGTAATGCACAAGGTTGATCGCACGATTACGATCAGGAATAAAGATTTTAGCAATATCGGCAATTGCGGGATACCGATTGGGATATTTATTCGTTTCTCCGCGCAACGTCTTGGCACTCGCGAGCGCGCCGACCATCAACAATCGCTTGTTTGGAATCTGCTCAACGGGGACAACCGAAAGCAATGCCTCTACTTCACTGCGCTTCGTAAACCCCGTGATACCGACATAAGGACCGAACATGGACGTCTCCCTATCAAAGAACAGGATTCCAACATATATCAGATGCCCCAAAAAATCAAATTGTGGTATCCTGAAATAAGCTCCTACATACATACTGAGGAAAAAATGCCCGAACCTCGCCGCACGTGTTGTGATGAAGACAAAGGACAACCCACAAAAAAAGTTGGTCTCTTAACTCCGCTACTCCCCCTTCTCGCTCACGTTCCCTGCGGCATCGTTATTCTTGCCGCACTACTTGGCTTAAGTGGTGCATGGGGAACAAAAGTGCATGAATATATGCCGTACTTCTTTCTCGGTTCTATAACATTCATTGGGTATACGCTCAGCCGATGGAAATATATGGGTGCGGCCATGCGCGCGTTCGTCGTTGTAAGCGCGGTCGGGGCACTAGCACTGTGGTACCCAAGTCGCGCACACATTGCGCCCTGGCTTTACAACAGCACCACCAACCCACCGCCGCACTGCGACCAATGCGATAAACACTAATAATACAACCCCGCCAATGGCGAGGTAAATTTTTTGAAATTATTTTTCATCTTCATGCACTAACTGACCAGAATTGATCCGAAGACGAGAGCGAAGTCCCCCTCGAGGACGGAACTCCATAACAATACGCAAATGCGTAGGCTTATATACCGCTTGAATGTCCTCATAGATAACATTAATCAAGCGCTCGTAAGAAATAATTTTATTGCGAAATTGTTGGAAATACAATTTCAAAGACTTTAGCTCGATGATTGTCTGAGCCGGATGGATGGTAAGAGAAATTGTAGAAAAATCTGGCTGATGTTTTACGCCTAAAAAAGTTAGCTCCCGACCCTTAATCTGGATTTCGTAAACTGCTGTGCTCGGGTTAGGGAGTGCCTTTAAAATCGACTGATCACTCCAGTTATCCACGGCATTTCTCTTTATTAGTACTTATCTCTTTATACTACGCCAGACAAAAGAATAGAAGAGCTTGCAGTTGCATATTATGGAAGTGGATTCATACTATAAGTAAAGGTCATCCCAAACACATTGTGACGAAAAATAACATGAAAAAAGAAATTTTATACAACGGTGCAGATTTCTGCCAAAACTGCAATCAATGTCCGGTTGTTGAATATGACACTACACACGACGCCGTAACGATAAGCGATCCAGGAAAACCAAGAAACGGAAAATTTACCATGACAAGTTCCGAGTACCGCGCACTCCTCGCGAATGCGAAAAAGATTTAAAGAGCTGGCATGATATTAAAAAACAGTCCGCCAACTGGTGGACTGTTTTTTAATATCAAAAATGAAATGCAATAGAGGGAGCGGAGTCTAACACAAAAAGCGCCGAAGGCGCTTTTATTATATTATTTTTTTGATCGCCGCAAGAAAATAAATGCCGAAAAAAGAGTAATCCCCAAAAGCACTAGCGTGATATGCCAAGGCATCATCTGAAAACCGAAGTGCTTATCTAGATAATGACAAATAAAGGACCCCGTATAAGTTGTTTTAGGGTCGTACTGCGCACGAAGTACATTCTCTAGCAAAACCAAAGGGCAGTTTGGGAAAAAAACAATTTGTGAAATAATGGTGCTCAATATAACACACCAATGATATGGCCAATACCACTTATAATTAGAAGAAAGGACGATTCCTCCCAAGAGCAAAGCAAGCCAAGCCCAATGAAACCAAAAAACAACATCAGCAAGAACGCGGTAGATTTCCATGGCGCACCATGCCCCAACCACTGACTACCGCAAAGAATATCACACCGCAAGCAAAAAATCAAGGTTAGTGCGCCCGTGAGGACTTTCACTGCTCGCTCACTGCGCTCGCTGCGCTTTCAAAACCCACGGTTTTGAATAATTTCCTACACGGAGGGGACCCGGCTGCTTCCCCTCCGACCCACCCCTCGTTCAATTCCTCGCGCACTAATACTAACCCCCCGTATTATACGGGGGGTTAGTATTAGTGCGCCCGCGAGGAATTGAACCCCGACCTCAGCCTTCGGAGGGCTACGTCCTATCCGTTGGACCACGGGCGCGATTAAATCAAACGCATTATCTCATAGACAAGCACAATAAGCAAGAGAATAAAGCAAATCGGAACAAATAACGCAGAAAACAAATTTTTAGAAATCAACGACCGAGAAGAATCAGGTAGTTTTTGCCACATTAATAAAATAAAAAATCCCTCAAGTGACAAAAAAATTCCGCCGGCAGCTCCAACGAGCTGAATAAAACTTTGAAGACCAAAAAAATATAACGCGAGCGGAACAAGGATCACAATATTGCAGCAAAGCAAGCGAGAAAAATGCAAATCATAACGCAACACATTTTTTACGTCCAAGCCAACAACAATATATGAGCTAAAAAGCGAAAGAAGCCCAAGAACACCGATGCAAAGAATTACCCACGCAGGAACAACGCCCAAAAGACCAGAGACCCCGTCTTCAAAGACAACTGGCGAAAGCGCGAGAACCCCTATAACAAAAACAGCGTAAACAGCAGCCGGGAGCATAGTCCCCCATAAAACTGCAGACCATAAAAGCTGGCGAACTCGAAACTCATTGGCTCGCAGCCCACGAATATAATCAACCAACGAAGGAATAGCAACGCGACCAGAAAGCGCAAAAAGTACTGGGCCAAAAGGAAGTAAAATATTTTGTATGTCGAATAATGAATTGCCTAACAGAGAAAAGGAAAAACGCGTAATGCTAAAAACAAAAATCAAACCAATAACCCCAACAATACTCCACAAAACCCAAAATTCTAAAATAGTCAAACGTCTTGTGCTAAGAAAAATACCAAGCGATCCAAGAATCCAAAAAAGGGATAGCAAAATGGGGTCGCTATATGCTGAAAATAAGAGTTTAGTAAAGCTGAGTGAGAGTACAAGATAGATAGTCAACACAACAAGCATCTCAATAACTGTCATTACAATCGCAAGCGCAGAGGCAACTTTCCCAAGATAAATGCCGGCATAACCAACAAAACGGTGTTCGCCGATAGTGCGCAAAATAACATCTGCGTACATCGCATGCAAAAATATGTAAATCACAGCGGAAACACCAAGCCAAAAAAATCCGACCGAGAGTCCCGCAACACGAAAAACAAAAGGTAGGGCAAAAACTCCGGCACCAATAATAGTTCCCGCGAGGAGCCCGATGGGTAAAAGATATTGACGATAAAAATTAATCAAAGAAATCAATAGACTTGGCTCCCGGATAAGCTTTTGATCAATTTTTCTTGAATTTTAGGCGAGACGAAGTGAAAAAATGGAAAGCTATTCACAGAACCTGCCTGCCGGCAGGCAGGTCTGTTGAGATTTTTTGCGACTAGTCGTAGCCAAAATTCAAGAAAAAGAGACAAAATGTTATTCGGGAGCCGAGTCTAATAAATTAATCTTCAGTGTCTTTGCGATAATGCTCACTCACATGTCGCATAAAATAATGTTCAGCCGCCCACAAACCAACGAAAACAATAAGCGTTAACAATGTCACAAATATTGCAATGACATATAATCGATAGCCAACCGCCATGCCAATCGCCGCAGTAACCCAAAGCCCAGCAGCGGTTGTTAAGCCTTTCGCTCTCGATTCAGTGTGAATGATAAGTCCGGCACCCAAAAACCCGATACCCACAACGATTTGCGAAGCAATACGCGACGGGTCAAAACCAGCTCGTCCAAAAAAATCGATATATACTACTTGAGAAATAATAGTAAATAATGCTGCGCCAAGCGAAACAAGCGCAAACGTACGCATGCCCGCACTCTTGTGCGCTAAGTTACGCTCAAAGCCAAGCAGCACACCAAGCACCATAGCTAATATGAGCTGTTTAAAAATTTCAATATTTGTTGGTGATAGAAAATCCATAGACTTCACACGACACGCGATAATGAGCCAAATTCGAGGAAGACCGACGAAGCCCTACCTGCCGGCAGACAAATGTACCCTTTGTGGTACTGCAAGGACCTGCCTGCCGACAGGCAGGGGGGCGACAAAGCGAGCGCTCATGATGAAATTTTTTCAACAAGATAAACCTCGTCCCCTTCTCTGGTCTTGTCCCTAACCTTAATCCCCACCTCTTGTCCTTTCGCGGCAAGCATAATAACTTGATGATCATATTGCATCGACGTTACAGTATCCATAAAATCGGTCGTTGCTCCTTTAAAATGCAGTTGCACTCCTTCGGCTATGGGCTTCTCACATTTCACAATAGCAACCCCAAGTCCGCCATAGTAATGTGTCACCACCCCAACCCGAGTCCCCATCGACGGAGCTTTCGCTACAAATTTCTTCGTCGATTGCTTCGGCGCTTTCTTCACTTGCTTTTTAACTAACTTTTTCATTGCCTTTTTCTTTGGCGCCAATTTCTTCGTCGCCTTCTTCGCAACTTTTTTAATTAATTTCTTCTTCACAACTTTTTTCATAATTTTTTATTTTTAAATAATAATGTAAGATTGCTTCTCCCTCGAATCGCTCGGGATCGCAATGACATATGCGAATCCCAGCGATGCGCGCAATTTATCATTGACTATCCCCTCACTCCATTCCCGCTCTTATGATTTTCTCCTATCGCCGCAACAACTCGCTCCACTAATTGCACCGGGTCGCTATCAAAAATCACTCGCCCCGCACCACGATGCGATCGCTCGAGAATCTCACGCATCATGTCCGCAGTTCCCCCCGACCCCTCAAGGACACCAATAATCTTCTGATCTTCAAACGCAATAGTAAATTCGTTTAAAGTACCCATACGGCCACAAATAGTGATGATCGCGTCGGCAGAACGAGTAAGCAAAAGGTTCCGCCCCGAATAATCAAACCCTGTATAAATAATAAGGTCATGGTAGTCAGTCGGCAAGTGGTATACCTTTAAGTGCGCCGCCTCTGATGCCGCGGGAGAAATGCCAATCACCATACCACCAGCAAGCTTTGCTCCCTTCGCAGCCCAGTACGGAATACCAATCGTCGCACCCGTAACTAATATAAGGCCACGTCGCGCAATCTCACGACCAATAAATTCTGCCTTTTCAACGGCATCAATAGCGCAATGCCCAGTTTCTGCTGCGCCAGAAATGCAAATTTTATATTTCGGTTTCGGAATTAACCTTCCATTAGACATACAAATAGTATACCATCACGACAATAAAACTTCCTCGCTAGCCTTCGGCACCACAGCAGAAACCGCAAGTTCGTCTTGAATTTTTTGCGCTAACACTACTGAACCCATTTCTTCGCCCTGCACCACAAAAACACGTTTCAACGATTCGCGCATCGGTCGTAACCAGGCGAGTAACTGCGCCTGGTCGGCGTGCGCCGAATACCCAGGAATAGAAACAACATGAGCTCGTACTGGTACAACCTCATCGAAAATTTTAACTTCTTTTGCGCCATTCAAAATTAATCGCCCAAGCGTGCCCGCTGCCTGATAGCCGATAAACAAAATGGTGCTCTTCGGGTCACTCAAATACCGACGTTCGTGGTGCAAAATACGACCACCATTCGACATGCCCGAACCTGCAATAATAATTTTGGGAGGTGGCACATTGTTAATCATTTTCGAATCATCGGTGGTTGGTGTCATGCGTAACCCAGGAAACGAAAACAATTTTTCACCACGCGCAACTTGTGCTTGGGTTGCCTCGTCATAATACGAAGGATAACGTTGATACACCGAGGTAAGCTGTATCGCAAGCGGGCTATCAATAAAAATAGGGACCCTGGGGACACGCCCACGGTCAATGAGCATATTCATCTCATAGAGCAATTCTTGCGTACGCTCCATGGCAAATGCGGGGATCATCAAAACGCCATCATGCTTTGCGGCATCTTCAATAACATCTTCTAACACATCACGTCGTGCCACTGCGACGTCATGTAGTCGATCGCCGTACGTCGATTCAATAATACAATAATCAATGTCGGTTAAGATTTCGGTTGGCCCCACCAATGGCGCGGGACTATTGCCTAAATCTCCAGAAAATATAATACGCTTACCCTCGCATTCTACTAGCACCATACTCGAGCCCAAAATATGCCCGGCGTTATACAACGTAACGCGAAATGGGCCAACGGTTATCGGCTGGTGGTACATCAATGGGTTCCACAACGCCAGCACGCCATGAATATCTGGAGTAGTATATAGCAACTCTTTATGAAAATGTGCGGCGGACTCGGCAAGTAAATGTTCGGAGTCAAGCAATAGTAATTCGGCAAAGTCACGGGTCGGCGGGGTCGAATATACTGATCCCTTAAACCCCGATTTATAAAGCTTAGGGAGCCCACCAGTGTGGTCAATATGCGCGTGGGTCACAAACACCGCAGCAATACTTTTCGCATCATACGCAAAAGGCTCAAAATTCAAGCGCTCGCAAAACTTGCTGCCCTGGTGCAAACCACAGTCAACCATAATCGAAACATCACCCGACCGAAGTACATAGTTTGCCCCAGTCACTGTCCCCGCTCCACCAAAAAAAGTAAGACGCATACATTAAAGTATAACACTAGCAAGGAAAAAGCTGCCAAATAGGCAGCTTAAATTATTATGCAACGACATTGCGTTGTACAAAATCGTCAGGAAACGAAGTTGCAATCTCTCGCGCAGTACCGCGATTGTCGTTCGGAGAGATAATGCTAATGTCTAGCCGATCTGGAGTAAAATGTACCCAGGGCACCCACAAACGCCGATCGGCATGTTGCATGAATTGCGGATTACGACCCTTAAATACAGGTGCATCTTTTGTAAGGAGTATAGGCCGACGCGTTGTCGAACCTGCGCACAACGTCTCGTTGTCAAGGGTTTCAGAAATCTCACCCCACGCACTCGAAACGCGAAGATACAAGATAGTAAGAAGATGTTCCAATAGGCCCAAACACTTCACGTGGCGTTTCAGCAAGTCATCGTACGACAGCCCCTTGAGTCCACAATCGAACGAAGCATATTCAATTCCTTCGCGCATCCAAACACCATAAGGCCCCATCGCAGGAATACGGTCGGAGACAAAAAAGTCATCGAGGTTAACGACACGCGCGAGGTCAGGGCTAAGTACAACCGACATGTATTCAGAAAGCTGTGTAAGCACGTGCTTAATGGTAATACTCTTATCGACAGCCACAAAGAAGTTTGCGCCTCGTGGACGGGCAATGGCCTTGATGTCAGAAAACGATTTCGCCTGGAGTAATACCCCTTCAAGTTTGTGATGAACGCCTAAGTCCGAGAGGTACTGCAAATAAAAATTCTGCCACCCAAGCACCAAATGCGCATCTCCACCCAACGGGCCAAGACCCAAACCATAACGCTCGACATCTGCCTTAGCGTCGCCCGTAGGAGCGCTAATAACAATCTCTTTACTCGCTTCACCACCAAATGCAGCGGGCTTAGGGATATCTGGTGGAGTAGGAAGCGCAGGTTCAATATGCACAGAGCCAACAATACGCACATCTTGCTTTTCAGGCTTATCAGACACGTATCACCTCTTATAAATGAGCCAAGGTCTATGTATAGCAGGATAGAAACGTGCTGTCAATAGACTTGTTGCCTAATAATTTAGGAGGCAATAAAAAAACCCGTTAGGTGGGTTCATTTGCTAGGAACTAGAATGCTCACGCATTTGATAAGAAAGTTTCTTATGCTCATCCGTTAATGCATGCAACTCTTGGATAATAACTTCTGAGTTCGGATGTTCCCGAAGCTCCGCCAAAAGAAAATCAATGCGTTCATTAACCACAAAAAGTCGACTATTGAGTTTCTTAGTTGAAATAACAGCGGCATTCATCATGTCAAATTCAATAGTTGCCATGTCACGTTTAATAGTCATCGCATCACGATTAATCCTATCAAGACGGCCGCATCCGAAACGCAAAGCTAAACGTCTAAAAAAAGGAACTCGCAGGCAAAGCCACTCAACAACATCACGCACGTCCCTTACAATATTGGGGGTCATCACTCTCTCTCCGAACTTAGTATCAAAGAATAACTACAGGGTACCAGAACTTACATTATTTATCAATAGAACCAATATGACTTACTAAACAAGTTGACGATCGTCAACTTGTTTAGTAAGTCATACCAAGGTTGACAAAATATAGTTTTTCCGCTAAAATATAAAGCTGATAGAATCGAAGGGCTCATTGACAAAGAAGGAGTCGAAATGCTCGAAGTGCAACGGTACCTCACGTCCGGTAGAAGTCTCGATGATCTTTCACAAGAATTTGGTATTCGAGTGAAGCAACATGAGTCGCTTCCACTCGCAATTCTGAACTACGACCAAATTAAATCGCCGAAAACCCACCCCATTGTTCGCGAGTGTAGGGCATTGGTATTGCACAGCAAAACGTTTAAAGTTGTCGCGAAAGCATTCCACCGATTTTTCAATTGTGGTGAGGGTAAAGAAGCGCAAGAACAGTTTGGTTTCGAAGACTGCATAACACGAGCAAAAGAAGATGGCTCGTTGATGTTGCTCTATTTCTTCGATGGGTCTTGGCGAGTAAATACCCGCGGATCGTTTGCGCAAGACTACATGCCGGGGCAAAAATTCACATGGACTGAATTATTCTGCAACGCACTCGGGGTCGAAAGCCTCGATACGCTCGGAAAAATTCTTAATCGTAATCTTACCTACGTTTTTGAACTCGTCAGTTTGTATAACAAAGTCGTGCGAGAATACCGTACACCCAAAGCATATCTCCTAACCTGCTTCGATGTGAGTGGCGACGAACTAACGGAAATTGAAGACGATATCGTGACAAACATAGCACGGGAGTGCAATTTTGAAAGACCGAACAAATACGAATTTAGGGATATCGACGAAGTCAAGGGCTTCCTCGAAAGAATGGAAAGCGAAGACCCAACGTTTGAAGGTTTTGTGCTTCGGGATAAAAACGGAATTCGTTTGAAGATCAAAAACAAGAGGTACCTCACGCTGCACCACATGCGCGGCAATGGTGATACGCTCTATAGCCCAAAGAATCTTTTGCCATGGGTTTTAGCCGACGAGGGCGAAGAACTACTCACGTATTTCCCCGAAACAAAAGAAGCATATGCTGCGGTAAAAAAAATAGTGGATCCGGAGTATACAACGCTCGAACATCTCTGGGAAATTGCGCGTCTGAAAAAAGAACAAAAAGATTTCGCGATCGCCGTTGTGCCGCATACAAGATTCTCTGGACTACTGTTTGCGCTAAGAAAAGAAAAGGGGGATAAAGGAACGATCGACGACCTAAAAACACTATGGAAGAATGCCGAATCTCTAATCTTGAAGGTGCTATTTCCATAAACATCAAAAAACTTAACGCTCGCCCCCATGGGGGCGAGCGTTTGAATTTTATAAACACATATCCGACCCAAGCGGAGCAGAATAACAAGCTTCCCTAGAAAGAATATCTTTTCGGAAAACATCTCAAAACAGAAACACCAACAAAACATCGAGCGTAGAACAGCGGGCATGCCTCTCTAGGGATTTGTCGG
>CAYJQG010000007.1:0-38429 GCA_964372325.1 uncultured Candidatus Saccharibacteria bacterium | reverse complement strand
TTAGGCCCAATTAACCAAACCAAGATGGAAAGAATTTGGAGTAAACACAAACAATTAAATACCACTCTTAAACCTAAAGTATTCGTAGCAATGTCCGGTGGTGTAGACAGTTCTGTAGCCGCAGCGCTCCTTAAGGAGCGTGGTTTTACGGTGGTGGGAGTGCATATAAAATGTTATAATCTCGACGGTTGTGGGGAACAAGATGTTGAAGACGCACGTCGTGTTGCAGAGCAACTCAAAATTCCTTTTTATGTTTTCGATTTCGAGCGAGAATATAAGCATAAGGTGGTTAAATACATGATCGATGGGTATAGAAACGGAATAACTCCAAACCCCGATGTAATGTGTAATAAAAAAATTAAATTTGGACTATTTTTAGCAAAAGCACTTGCGCTCGGCGCTGATGGTATCGCAACTGGCCACTATGTGCGGCTACGAAATACGAAAATAGCTACGAATATACGAAATATAAAACCTAAAAATAATACTTCGCATATTCGCAAAGATCTTGTATTTCGTAGCCTATATAGCGCCAAAGATAAGAATAAAGACCAGTCCTATTTCCTGTGGACACTCACGCAGAAACAATTACAGTATTGCCTATTCCCGATAGGTGAATATACAAAACCGCAAGTACGTGCATTGGCAAAAAAATTTGGACTATTAACCGCAATTAAAAAAGATTCACAAGGAATCTGTTTCTTGGGGAAAGTAGGTTTAAAAGATTTTGTAGGGACATATATTCCCCAAAAAAAGGGGGGGGTGTTCAATATATACGGCGAGATGATCGGTAGCCATAAGGGAGCGCAATTCTATACCATCGGTCAACGACATGGGTTTACGGCGCAAAGCGCAAGGGGCGTAGCGAATAGCGCACCACATTACGTCGTCGCTAAAGATATAAAAAGAAATATATTAATAGTGGCGCAAGGAAAAAACAATAAAAATTTATACAAAAACGAAACACAGCTAGTCGCGGTAAATTTTATTAATCCAAAACATGCTAAGCGCTATGCGTTAAGCGCTAAGCAGATATTTACGCGCGTTCGTTATCGTCAGCCGCTCGTGCCAGCAAAGCTCATAGTTGACGATAATGCACGAAGCAGTGGAATGATTTATAAATTGGTTTTTGAGCATCCACAAAAATTTATCGCCCCAGGTCAATCTGCAGTATTTTACAATGCGAAAGGCGAGATGTTGGGTGGAGGGATTATTAAAGAGTAGGTAATGCTACGAAATACGAATTTCATACGAATATACGAATCGGCGATATCGTTTTTCGTATATTCCTGCCGATAGGCAGGCGTATTTTTTCGTATTTCGTAGCAACTAGACTAGTTTTTGCGGAAAGTAATCGGCCGTGTTACTATATAAATCGGCCGCATACACAAAGAAAGGAGGCGGCCAGTGATGAGGATGAGCAGGAACAGATTGATCGCGTTGATGCTTGGGGTGCTTTTGATGTTCGGTGCTACGGGTTGTGTGGGGAGTGGTGGTGGGCTTGGAATTGGAATCGATGTGCGAGTCGAAACTTGTTCGTGGTGCGGGCGTACTGATAGGTGGCATGACTATGGTTGTCCAAGTTATGGTGTAGGGCCTTGGCCGGGCAGGCCATGGCCATGGGATTGTCCAACGCATCACAGAAACTGTCATTCCGGTTGCCCGAATTACCATCGCCATCATTAAGAAGATGACGGGCCCGTTTTATTTCGACGAATGCTGTGTTCGTCGGGACGGGCAAAGATAACAACCACAACAACGAAAGGAGTAGTTTGGGCTATGAAGCGAACAATGCTTGGGGTGCTCGTTGTGCTTATTGGGATGTTTGCCCTTGGGGTAACGAATGCGTATGCCGACCATTGGCAGAATGGCGTATATGTAAGAGATGGCGAAAGCCGCAGAACGCAAGTGCAGACATACTACCCGAATTGTGGAACTACGTACTATTATTCGTATCAGTACACGCCGCCGACGTACTACGCTCCGTCAACAAGCTACTATAATCCCCCGACAACCTATTACTATAGTCCGCCGACGTACTACGCTCCGCCGACGTATTGCCCCCCGACATATTATTACCAGGAACCACGCGTCGTCGCACCTCTACCAAGCTATAGCCCGCCGCCGTGCTATGTCCCACCGTTACGATTCTACTATAATCTAGGGCAGCTTCGTAGAAGTTGCAGGTAAAAATATATCTTCTATCCGGTCAATCGACCGGATATTTTAGACTCGGCTCCCTCTATCATATTCCATCTCTTTATTGATGAATTTCGGCTACGACATTCACGAAAAAAACGTTGGGTATTACTCATAAACACGGTCCGATAATAATCGGGCCTTTTGTATTTTTCATCCATACCATATATGCTCTCGTCATGCTATATTTGCACGACAAAATATTTTATTGTGCGTTAGGGTTTCTGGTAGGAATTGCAGGTGCGAGCATGTTTCCTTGGTTTGTCCCGGTCATAGTCGGAATAGTATTGATATCCATAGCCCTATGTGGCAAATCGAAAAAACTATTTCATGCGATAGGTGTAGTCTTCGGTATCGGCTTATGTATTGGGGCTTTCTATTATACATGGGACCACGCACGAATATTAAATGCCAACCTGATCTTTGAATCAAAAATAACTTATCATGGAGTGGTAGAGAAGGTGATGCGAGGGATCGAAAGACAAAAATTAATCGTTGGTCAAATTGAGATAACGGTAAAACCATATCCCGAATATCACTATGGGGATGTTGTATCCATTGAAGGGATCGTCACAAAGCCAGAAAAAACATACGCACAATATTTATTAAATAAAGGCGTTGTGGGTACGATGCGTTATCCCAAAATAAAAATACTAGAAACGGGAAGTGGGAACATGCTTCAGGCGCGTTTAGAAAAAATAAAATTAAGCATCGAACAAGTTTTTATAAAAACATTACCGCCAGACGAAGCAGCACTCGCAATAGGCATAATGCTCGGAAACACGTCATATTTTAGTAGGGAGTTCTACGATAAGTTAAAGAAAAGCGGTACCGCGCATTTAGTGGCGTTATCGGGATACAATATTGCAATCATTGGAACGGGTATTACGGCAATAGGAGTGTGGTGGATGGGAGAGAGTGCGCTATCCATACTTACGCTCATTACAATGTTGTTGTTCGTGCTGATGACCGGCGCAGAAAGTTCGGTAGTTCGAGCGGCGATTATGGGCGGCGTACTCATCGTTGGCAACCGCATGCAGCGTGTATATCATCCACGCAATATCATTGCGTTAACTGCTGGGGCGATGGCACTACAAAATCCAAACATCGTGGTATTCGATATTGGGTTTCAGCTATCATTTCTCGCGTTACTTGGTATAGTACTTATCGGACCGATAACGAAAAATTTAATAGGTATAAAAAAATATGGATCTGGGATAATCGATTGGCGAGAGTCGCTCTCAACAACCGTTGCAGCTCAACTTGCGGTACTGCCGATTATGGTTGTGCAGTTCACTGGATTTTCGTGGAGTGGGATCATCGCAAATATATTAATTTTGCCGTTCATGCCAATTACTATGTTTTGGGGGTTTATGTTGGGGGTGTTTGGGTTAGTGTCAGAAACTGGTGCGTGGGTAATAGGTTTTGTGGTGCACATGTTGCTGTTATATCAAAAAATAATTATCGATCTGTGTAGTATGTTTGGCTATATAAAAACCGAGGGGGGATTCGATAAAATATTCATCGTCGCGTACTATGCAACGCTCCTATGCATAGCGATGTTGTACAAAAAATACAATGGACAAGCAGAATAAAATGATATTTATAGTGATGGTGATCGTCATTGTAATGATCGATGCGAGATTGTGGTCGCAAATTTTAAGTGCCAAAATTACCGAGAAAACAAGCTATAATTTTCTAGATATTGGCCAGGGAGACAGCAAGCTTATTATATTCCCGGGGAACGTAAAATTATTAATCGATGGTGGGTCAACGGCACGAGTATTAAAAGCGTTGGGGGATGTGCTTCCAGTTGGTGATCGCTATATCGATATAATGTTAATGACCCACCCACAGCTTGACCATTTCGGTGGATTTATCGACGTACTTAAGGCCTACAAGGTGGGAGTGTTTTTAGGAACAGGGCGCGCTGCAACGATTGGTGCATATAAAGTACTCGAAGAAGAAATAAAGTTACGTAACGTTCCATATGTAAAAATAATGCAGGGTGACCGGATAACATATGGCGGGGTAACCGTTGACGTACTTTCTCCGGATGCACATGACCTCAGAAGGAAAGAATTGAACGATGGGTGTTTAGTCACAAAAATAAACGACGGCGAACTTACGTCACTTTTCATGTGCGATGCAAGCGCAAATATCGAAGAAAAGTTAATCCAACGCTACAATCTTCGCGCAGACATCTTAAAAGTTGGGCACCATGGTTCACGATTTTCTTCGGGGGTAGCATTCTTGAAGGCAGTAAACCCCAAAGTCGCAGTAATCGAGGTGGGGAAAAATAGTTATGGCCACCCAACGCCACAAACGCTGAATCGTTTAGCGGAATTAAAAATTCCAACATATCGCACCGATACTGATGGAACGATAATAATAAGAAGCGATAATGGAATGTTAAAGATTTATAAAAAGCAAAGGTGAAGAGGTATCAGGCCAATGTCTCACCTAGACAAAAGAACATTAAACAAGCCGGATTTTTTGTTATCTCATCCCAACAATACAATATTTGGAAGTCGGACTTCCAAATATTGGCTATAGCCAGTTGTAGGAATATCAATAACCCAAAAGGAAGCGTACGAGATAATTTTTCTAAGCAGAATATCGTTTCGAAAAAAATCTAAGGAACGAAAATACCCGCCAATCATCGAGCATAGAATAGCGGATATATTCCTGGAGGAATTTGCGAACCTGCCCGCCCCGCCTACCGCCTGGGCCTGCCCGGCAGGCATGGCAGGCAGGCGGTAGGCGAGCGCGAAGGCGATGCAGGCGGGCGGCCCAGGCAGGCCCGCTATAGCGCATATAATGTACAAACATTTGCATTAATATTGATACTATGCTACTATATAATCGGCTCTTTCAAAGGAGGATGGAGTGAATACAAAGAACGTCGATGGCGGCAAGAAAAGGATTGAGCAAGCCAGACACGAATTGACTGAAAAAGAATATCGTGAATACGAAAGACTTTCCGTCGAAGAAAGGCTGAGACGAAAGCAGGCAGCGACAAACGACCAGGGTCTTCAAGCAATGTACGAAGAAGAAATTCGGAAGCTGCGCGAACAACAAGTCACACGCGAAGCGGCATTAGCGCAGGATGAAGAAAATGCGGTGTTTTATCGAGAGCGGGCGCTTGAAAAGGGGCCAACATTGTGGCAAAGGTTGAAATGGAAAATCGCAAAAATTCGTAATGCCTGCGCGCTCGCGAAAACAATAAGCGCACATGTACTGGAAAAGATGGGTGGTTTTCTGGTAAATAATGTGGGAATTGTTTTTAGCCTCACGGCGCTTCTCACGCTTATTAGCATCATCGCCCACTCAATAGGATACGGGCTTGGATTGAATTGCTTATTCTATATACTATTCTGTTTGCCGCCAGCCATCGTGGGGTTGAATTGGTTTCTTGCGGTGTATAACATCGACCATTACGACGTTGTTTACCGCAAAAAAATGGAGTTTCCGGGCCGAATCGCTGCGCTCGTTTGCAGTGTATTGTTGATTCTCGTTGGACTATCCAATTTGTTTTGGAAAAACTTTACGCCACAACGTTGTTATGTTGGAGTTGTTGTGGATAAAACAAACGTAGTAGTGCGAACCATAGATACATCGAACCAAGCTATAATGGACGTTCCACGATGGTGGTACGATGAAAAAGTTGTGTGGTACGACATAGCAAGACAGGAAACGTTAATAAAGAAGAACGGAGACGGCACCACTTCTAACATAGATAGGACCGCGATTCCCGTGGACGTATTAATGACGGATACTGTAGTACAAGAAATTACGGTCAGAGACAGAAAAGCAATGTGTACAATTGTGTATCGCCTTACACCACGACTAGAAGGGTTTGCAAACCTCCATCGGGAAAATAAACCCCTTTTGGAATACAGGGACGACATGGGACTCCAAGTGACAACGTTGCTGCACCAAATAAAAACTGGGGATGTAAATCTGCAAAATATGGTAAACCAGATCAGCGGGCTATCAAATGACCTCTTTGCTATTAAAGCAGTTTATGGACAAATTCAATATACGGAAACGGCACGCGTAGAAAAATAGACGAACAACTCCGGCACGCGCCGGAGATTTTTGAAATTAACAAACCACTCCAGATGATTATGTGAGTTGCACCTCATGCGGTGAGACAAAAGAACATTAAACAAGCCGGATTTTTTGTTATCTCATCCCAACAATACAATATTTGGAAGTCGGACTTCCAAATATTGGCTATAGCCAGTTGTAGGAATATCAATAACCCAAAAGGAAGCGTACGAGATAATTTTTCTAAGCAGAATATCGTTTCGAAAAAAATCTAAGGAACGAAAATACCCGCCAATCATCGAGCATAGAATAGCGGATATATTCCTGGAGGAATTTGCGAACCTGCCCGCCCCGCCTACCGCCTGGGCCTGCCCGGCAGGCATGGCAGGCAGGCGGTAGGCGAGCGCGAAGGCGATGCAGGCGGGCGGCCCAGGCAGGCCCGCTATAGCGCATATAATGTACAAACATTTGCATTAATATTGATACTATGCTACTATATAATCGGCTCTTTCAAAGGAGGATGGAGTGAATACAAAGAACGTCGATGGCGGCAAGAAAAGGATTGAGCAAGCCAGACACGAATTGACTGAAAAAGAATATCGTGAATACGAAAGACTTTCCGTCGAAGAAAGGCTGAGACGAAAGCAGGCAGCGACAAACGACCAGGGTCTTCAAGCAATGTACGAAGAAGAAATTCGGAAGCTGCGCGAACAACAAGTCACACGCGAAGCGGCATTAGCGCAGGATGAAGAAAATGCGGTGTTTTATCGAGAGCGGGCGCTTGAAAAGGGGCCAACATTGTGGCAAAGGTTGAAATGGAAAATCGCAAAAATTCGTAATGCCTGCGCGCTCGCGAAAACAATAAGCGCACATGTACTGGAAAAGATGGGTGGTTTTCTGGTAAATAATGTGGGAATTGTTTTTAGCCTCACGGCGCTTCTCACGCTTATTAGCATCATCGCCCACTCAATAGGATACGGGCTTGGATTGAATTGCTTATTCTATATACTATTCTGTTTGCCGCCAGCCATCGTGGGGTTGAATTGGTTTCTTGCGGTGTATAACATCGACCATTACGACGTTGTTTACCGCAAAAAAATGGAGTTTCCGGGCCGAATCGCTGCGCTCGTTTGCAGTGTATTGTTGATTCTCGTTGGACTATCCAATTTGTTTTGGAAAAACTTTACGCCACAACGTTGTTATGTTGGAGTTGTTGTGGATAAAACAAACGTAGTAGTGCGAACCATAGATACATCGAACCAAGCTATAATGGACGTTCCACGATGGTGGTACGATGAAAAAGTTGTGTGGTACGACATAGCAAGACAGGAAACGTTAATAAAGAAGAACGGAGACGGCACCACTTCTAACATAGATAGGACCGCGATTCCCGTGGACGTATTAATGACGGATACTGTAGTACAAGAAATTACGGTCAGAGACAGAAAAGCAATGTGTACAATTGTGTATCGCCTTACACCACGACTAGAAGGGTTTGCAAACCTCCATCGGGAAAATAAACCCCTTTTGGAATACAGGGACGACATGGGACTCCAAGTGACAACGTTGCTGCACCAAATAAAAACTGGGGATGTAAATCTGCAAAATATGGTAAACCAGATCAGCGGGCTATCAAATGACCTCTTTGCTATTAAAGCAGTTTATGGACAAATTCAATATACGGAAACGGCACGCGTAGAAAAATAGACGAACAACTCCGGCACGCGCCGGAGATTTTTGAAATTAACAAACCACTCCAGATGATTATGTGAGTTGCACCTCATGCGGTGAGACAAAAATAACACCCCGCGACAAGCGAGGCTTATGATTAATAAACGACTCAGTCCGTGCTTTCCGCAATCAACATGCGGAGCCCTGCCTGCCGGCAGGCAGGAATAGCAACAAATGACCGAGTTCGGAGGAGAGTCATACACAAAAATTTTATGTTTGAGTTCCGAAATCCCCCGACATACGTCGGTGGTGGAGGGCGAGGCGCAAATTTTTGTGATTATGACCAACGAAGAACGAGAGTCATTTGTCTATTGCGAAACGGTTGATGAGGAAAGCATGGACTGAGTCGTTCAGTGGAGTAACTCATTTACTAACAGGAAAATATTTGCTAACCTAAAAACCATGAGAAGCCTAATAAAAGAAATACCTAACCTTGAAGGCGAAACAGTAGAATTAGCTGGATCTGTATCGGTGCGCCGCGATCATGGAAAGTTAATTTTCTTAGATTTGCGCGATCGCAGTGGAATTGCGCAATTAGTATTTATTGGAAAAGATAAAGCACTATACGAAAAAGCCTCGACGCTCCGCGCTGAATGGGTAATAGGGATATCCGGAAAAGTAAATAAACGTCCCGCCGCGATGGTGAATAAAGACATTGCAACCGGTGCATACGAAGTGCTCGTAGAAACGCTCGAGATTTTAAGCGAAGCCAAAGACTTGCCGTTCGACCTCGGCTCTGCGGTAAATGTCGATACATACCTCGATTATTTACCATATAGCTTGCGCGATGCGAAGGCTCAGTCCGTGTTTAGGGTGCAAGCGGCAATCATTAAAGCATTTAGAGATTTTTTGACCACAGAAGGTTTCGTTGAATTCCAAGCGCCAAAACTCATTGGCGAAGATGCTGAGGGCGGAGCAAATTCTTTTAACATCGAATATTTTGGGCACACTGCCCACTTAGCACAAAGCCCACAACTGTATAAACAAATTATGGTCGGAGTGTTTGAGCGAGTATTTGCAGCAGGTAATGTCTATCGAGCAGAAAAGCATAGCACCACGCGCCACCTCAATGAATACACGAGCCTAGATATCGAAATGGGATTCGTTAAAGACCATACCGATGTTATGGATATGGAAACATTGCTCATCGCGTATATCATGCAGGAATTAAAGGAGCGATGCCCCGAAGATTTCAAACGGTTAAACGCGGAAATCCCCGTAGTGCCAACAGAAATCCCTCGCATGAAGTTACGCGAAGCACAGGAACTTATTAAAAAAGAATTTGGTGTTGATTGTGAAAATGCGCCAGACCTCGAGCCTCAGCATGAACGATTCTTGTGTGAGTATGCGCAGAAAATGCACAAATCTGATTTTATTTTCATAACGCATTTCCCAATCTCGAAGCGCCCATTTTATACCTATGAAGACGAATCTGATCCGGGATACGCAAAAGGCTTTGACTTACTGTTTAGGGGCGTAGAAATCACAACCGGCGCACAACGCATTCATAATTACGACATGCTCGTTGCGTCAATGAAAAAGAAAAAGCTCGACCCCGAAAAGTTCAGTTTTTATCTTCAGGCGTTCAAATATGGGCTGCCGCCACATGGGGGCCTTGGCCTTGGCCTTGAGCGCTTAACGGCAAAATTATTAGGACTCGAAAATATTAAAGAAGCAACGTTATTCCCAAGAGATATTAATAGAATCGACAATCTTTTGTCACGGTAAATAGGAAGAAGTAGTATTATATTTCGTATATTCGTAATAATTCCGTATTCCGTAGCCATATGAAACTTAAGCAGGAACAAACATTAGTATTAATCAAACCCGACGGA
Organism: uncultured Candidatus Saccharibacteria bacterium; assembly: GCA_964372325.1. Lineage (GTDB taxonomy): Bacteria > Patescibacteriota > Minisyncoccia > UBA6257 > JAUSGH01 > CAYJQG01. The sequence continues at coordinate 28,611 of CAYJQG010000007.1, read as the reverse complement.
ATAAAACGGGGACTTACCGGCGAAATTATTCGCCGCATTGAACAACGCGGATTAAAAATTGTAGGTATTCAAATGGTACAAGCGACAAAAGCTACGCTCAACAAACATTATTCAGACTCCAAAGAAAATCTCCGTATGATGGGCGAGAAAACGTTGGGAACGTATCAAAAATATGGTCTTGACCCAGTCAAAGAAATTGGCACTGCTGACGCAGAAAAAATAGGGCGCATGGTGCACACATGGATTATAGAATTTATGTGCTCCGGGCCAATGATAAAAATTGTGGTGCAAGGGTTACACGCCGTAGAAATGGTACGCAAATTAATTGGTAGCACAATGCCGTCCGCCGCAGAAATGGGAACAGTGCGAGGGGACTATTCAGTAGACTCGGCAGTCTTGGCAAACGCACAAAAGCGAGGGATTCGAAACCTTGTGCATGCATCAGGGAACGTCGCCGAAGCCGAAGCCGAACTTAAACTGTGGTTCAAAAACGAAGAAATCCATAGTTACGTGCGGGCAGAAGAAGATATTATGTTTTGAGCTAGTTCCCAATTCTTCTCCATCCATAACAATTCCTCCTCGTCAGATGCTTCGCAATAATATATTCGCCAACGTTTCTATGGGAACCAGAATAGTTTTGTTATGACAAAACTTTCTTCTCCCTCGCACCCACCACTATTCAAAAAAATAATAATGACATGGTGGGTCCTGCGGGATGTTCCCTACGGAACGTTGGCGAATATATCGATTTTAATCGGAAGATTTTTGAGATGGGTTCGTCATTTATCCCGAACGGAGTGGTTGGCGAGGAAAGAGCGTTGCGTGTAGTGGTGAATTAACGATAAAAAATCCCACCTCAAGGGTGGAATAATGCTACTTAACGATTTCGTAGGTCACATCAACCTGGACACGAATCTGAGACTCCCCCGCGGGAAGTGCTGGAGTGGAGGATCTCGCCGCAGAATCAGATCTCAATCCATATTCGGGAGAGTCGCCCCGATGAGGTGAGTAGCCAACGATTGGGCCCAATGTAACCCCAAGGCGACTAGCACGTCGTTCGGCGATACGCCTCGCATCATCGATAGCGGTATTGGTGGCGGCTTCCCGCAAAACAACAGCATCTGCATCATTCAAAACATAAGCGAAACCATCCAGACTCACTCCATCTTTGTACTGAGCAAGGGCATCGAGTAGCACGCCCGCTTGAGCAAGAAAAGTACTGAAAGAGAATCGTTGTATCGCGCGATACCCCTTAAAGGTACGCTTCTGACCGTCATATTCATATTCTGCATCAAAAGAATATTGGAGTGTTTTGACTGCGGAATCGGGGAGACCAAGGGAGCTGAGTTTATGAAGAACGTCGTTACAACGACTCGCCTGTAATGCAACCGCATCACGAACAGTAAGAGCCAAGGCGGTCACCGTGCATCGCACGAGAATCCGATCAGGAGTGAAAGAAACTGCGCCCTCTCCAGTAAATGTAATAGTGGGAGGAGGGAGGTCACGGTCATTAGCGTAAGCACAAATAGGAACGATACACAGAGCGATAAACACAAAGAACGGAACAATACGCTTCACAGATTTCCCTCCCTGTAAGGGGATGAAGGAACTACCTCGCAAGAAACATTCCAGCGAGGTATTAATATTTTAGTATAGAAATCCTAATAATGCAAATCTTTTGGGAGGAGCGGTTACTTCGCATCTAAGGTCTTGAGAAACTTCTGAAGGTCATTAGGAAGTGGAGATTCAAGCACAATGGGTTTGCCACTTGGCAAAACGAATTCAATACGAGTTGAATGCAAAAACTGACGTTTCAACCCAACCGTACGCGCACCATAAAAACGGTCGCCGGCAACGGGAGTACCGAATGATTTTAGGTGAGCACGAATTTGGTGAGTACGTCCGGTCCTCGGCTGCACCTCAAGAAGAGCGAACCGCGAATCAAAAACTTTTTGAACCTTATAATACGTTTCTGCGGCCCGAACTGAATGGCTCAGGGATGAGCCTTGCTTAATAGCAACTTTTTTTAAAAAATTGCGCTTCGATGAACGAATGTCGAGTGTGATAGTGCCCTCACGTTCTTTGGGGACTCCCTCAACAAGTGCAATGTAAGTTTTTTGCACCCGGTGCTCAAGAAACTGTTTTTTTAAAAAAGTAAATGCGTCGTTGGTTTTCGCAATAATAATTAAACCCGATGTGTCTTTATCGAGTCGGTGCACAATTCCTGGGCGAAACACATTTTCACCAACGTCAATAATTTTTGGGTTTCGAGCGAGGATAGCATTTACCAGCGTATGGTTGGGTTGTTTCAGAGTGGGGTGAGTTAATAGTCCTGCGGGTTTATTAATGACAAAAACATCGGCGTCTTCATAAACAATATCCAGGGGAATATCGGCTTCAGGAGAGGGCACGGAAAGTGGCTTACGATTCAAAATTTTATCCTCTGCAATATTAATACAATCAGACATTTTGAGCGTAGTGCTAGTTTTATGAATAATCTGTCCGTTAACCGTAACTGACCCATCCTTAATACATCGCTGCAATTGTGTGCGCGAAAAATTGGGCAAATGAACTGCTAAAAATTTATCTAAACGTTGTTTGCCATGATCGACAATAAATTCCATATTAGGGAAAAATGGGGAATATGCCAATATACGAATTGTACGAATGATACTAATGTATACGAATACGATTTCTTATTATATTAGTATCCATTCGTATCATTTGTAACATTAGTATATTGGTATCATTCTCTAATTGGTATCTTTTTTGTGACGGTTATAGAATACCATAGGAACAAAAATAAGTACAGAAAAAAATAAAGAGCCCAACTCTTTGAGTGGGCTATACCTATATAGAGACTACTTCTTAGATCGCCTAAGTGATTTACCGCAACCGCGGCATACGCCCAGCTGAGCGGCACAAGCAGTGCAATATTTAACAGTTTTGGGGTCCGCGTCAGTAGTTTTTTTGCACTTCTTACATACCCTAAGCTGCATAGTGCGAATTACATCTTTAAAAAAATTGCAAGTGCTGCGCAATATTTGGAAGTCGGACTTCCAAATATTGTTAGTTACGATGGTCGGAAGATAGGGGCTGATATGTCATAGAAAAAAATAGTCGAGAATCTTTATAAAGATTCTTTTGATATAAAGAAGCCTCATCTGAAAGATGAAGCCTCTATTTGATCTAGCTCTTGAGACAGGTCCCAGCATAGGCTAGGTGGGTGGTCTCAATTATACTCCACGGAGCATAATGATTTGACCTCCCGAATGATCAATAGTTTGATCTGGAATCTGAAGAAAAAGATCAATCTTATTATAACAATAAAGTAGCATGAAGGACTGTGAATAACCCCAAGAATTAAACTATTGGCGCCTCGGCCTCTTTTTTCTTACCGAAAAATGGGAGTAATCGTTTCCAAAGCATCGAGCCAGGGCTCTCGTGCCCCTTTACAATAATCACACTGCAATGCGCGTGCTTTGCAATAAGTTCAGAAGTATTACCAAAACGAATTTCTTGCAATAATCTGCGCCGAGAAGCTCCGATGAGTAACGTATCTGCCTTTTGGACCCGCACTTCATGGATAATCGCCTTGACTCGCGAACTCGAATTATAGTATGACACCTGGTCAAAATCTTTTTTCTTGAGTCCGAGCCCCTTAAGCGCAAGTGAAAAATCGGGTTTTAAATATTCAGGTATTGTTTTGGGTAATACGCTGAAAAAAGATACACGTGGATGGTAGTAGCGTTTGACCCCAGAAACAATATTTCCGAGAAGGGGAAGATATGGGCTTTTACCAGACATGTCAGTGGCAAGTAACAACGAGTGAATGGGTTGAGGATTTTTAAACACAATAATATCACAGAGTGCTTCGCGAAGCAGTCGGTCAATTGTTGTGCCAAACCGAACACCTTTTTCTTGTACCACTCCACCCCAATGAAGCATGAGTAAGTCGCACTCTTCCATGTGAATGGTTTCCAAAATGACATCAGTTGCATCGCGTCCAATAAGAATAAGTCCGTGAAAATTAATATCTTTGACATCAGGCCCAGTCTTTCGATTAAAGTCGTCAACCATATGTTGGAGGTCGGTAAAAACATCACGCTCACGGTCAAGTTCACTGGTGGATAAAACCGATGGGTCGAGTGCTAAGGCGAGTGGAATTTCGTGCACTCGCACCGCAACCACTTCACCGTCATATTGGCTGGCAATTGCAAAAGAAAATTCGGCCATATGCTTTACGTCGTCGCTTGAAAGTTCTGGCGAAAGCGGGAGCAGAATGCGTTTGCCATTTTTAGGGCCAATACGTACCGAACCTTGGTAGACAATGTCTTGCTCAAAGCGTGCACGACTAGTGGGTGCTGCATAGGCAAAATAATTAACTAATCCTAAAAGTATCCAAAACATGGTTATGACCCATGCATTGAGATTGACCGCGAGCATCGTGAATGCAAGTGCTATATAAAGCAGCGAAGCAAGTAGTGGAGTGGCTGGGAAAAATGGGACACGATAATACCATTTCGTTTGAGGCCATTTATAATGAATATTAATCCCGGCGATATTTAATTGAAGAAAGAGTAGCACGAATAGTAAGCTTGCCGCGCTTGCGATATCAAATAACGGAAAAATAACAATCAGTACAACAACAAGCACAGTCGAAGCTACAACTGCAATGTGTGGAGTAAAATATTTGGGATGGATGGTTGCAAGTGCCGACGAAATATTTTTGTCACGTGCAAGCGCAAATGAAACACGACTCGAAGAATAAATGGTAGCATTTAGTGCTGCAAGGTTTGCGAAAATACCGCCCAAGATAGTTAAAAACGCGCCCATTGGCATAACTGCTGCGGCAACTTGCACAATTGCGCCCTCACCAAATCCAGCGAGAGTTTTCCAATGCATAACGCCAGTAAATAAAAGCGCAATGAGAATATATAACGCAGAAACGACCGCCCAAGAAATAATAAGCCCACGCTTAATATTCTCTTGCGGGTTTTGTGTTTCTTCACCAGCCTGAACTTGGATCTCTGAACCCTCAAATGCAATGTAGAAAAAACTTGCTGCGGCGAGAATGCCGAGAGTCCCCATAGGAAGTAGCGGGGAAAAGTTAACAACTACAATATCACTGTGACGAATAAAAAATACGACGCCGGCACATAATAATAGCCCAAGAATACTGAGTAGTATAATAGTAATAATATTTCCGATCTTCCCGCTCGATTTTACACCTCGAAAATTGTGATAGCCAAAAAATAGCACCACAAGTACACCGAGCAGTTTTTTTTCAAAGCCAAGGTCTAATGGAATAGCTAGTCCAAAAAGTTTAAGCAATTCATTAATATAAAAACCAAAGCTTAGGGCGTATACACCTGAGGCAACTGCGTGCGCGAACCAATCCATCCATCCAGCAAGAAAACCCTGGAAATTTCCCAACCCCATGCGAATCCAAAGATATCCGCCACCAACGCCAGGGAATGTTGTGCCAAGCGCGATATACATTTGTAAATTTAAAAATGCAATGCCAGCACCCAATATCATCGATAAAAATAATCCAGGGCCAACAAGCTCCGCTGCCGGCCCAAGTAATGTAAAAATACCGCCGCCCAATAAAGCGCCGATGCCCAGTAAAATAATTGATCCCAAACCTAAGGTTCGGGCCAAAGAAACCGTATGAGTATCCTGCTTCTGATTCATATAATATCGATATCATAATAATACCCCAAAATCTCAAAAAATGCACGCGGTGCTCTTTATGAAAATCTCACCTATGTTACGATCGTAATTAAGACGAGATTTTGATGAAAAAGTTTATATAAAATATTGAATTTTAACAATAGAAGTATATACTAAGCACATCAATGGATAAGGACCATATTCGCAATTTCGTTATCATCGCACACATCGATCACGGCAAGTCCACTCTCGCCGATCGGTTATTAGAGGTAACCGGAACCATACCGCAGCGATCAATGAAGCCACAGTATCTTGACCAACTCGACCTCGAGCGCGAACGAGGGATTACCATAAAAATGGCACCCGTTCGCATGACGTATAACGAATACATATTAAATCTTATCGACACCCCAGGTCACAGCGATTTTCATTATGAAGTTTCTCGAGCCTTGGCTGCGGTGGAAGGAGCGATATTACTTGTCGATGCAACCCAGGGTATTCAAGCGCAAACACTCGCAAATTACGAAGAGGCAAAACGCGCAGGTCTTACTATTATCGGCGCAGTAAATAAAATTGATGTAGCAACCAAAGACCAGCGCGATGCTGCTGAGCAAGAATTAGGAGAATTACTTGAAGCGCGAAGAGAAGACATTATTCATGTTTCTGGGAAAACTGGCGAGGGGGTAGAGGCTTTGTTAGCGGTAATTATAAAGCACATACCTCCACCACGAGACCACATCAATAAAAAGTTGGGTACGGAAGCGCGACGTGATGCAGAAGCTTTAATATTTGACTCCGCATACGACGAACACAAAGGTATCATCGCTTTTGTGCGCGTGATGAGTGGAGAGTTTACTATGCTCGAAAGCAGTGATGCGCCATATTATTTACTCGCAACACGAACGGCATTTAAGCCAAAAGACGTAGGATTTTTTACACCAAAATTGAAAAGTGCAGAGATCATACATAGTGGAGAAATCGGCTATATTGCAACAGGACTTAAAGATTCAGGAATCTTACGTATTGGAGATACTATTGCAAACGATGCGAAAAGCAAACAATTGCTGGGCTTTCAAGAACCAAAGCCGGTAGTGTTTGTGTCAATGTACCCAGCAGAAAGCGATGAATACGAAAATTTAAAAGTGGCGTTAGGAAAATTACACCTAAACGATGCATCACTACACATCGAGCCTGATACAAGCGAAATACTTGGTAGGGGATTTAAATGTGGATTTTTAGGAAGGCTACATTTCGAAATAGCTGCAGAACGCTTAGCAAAAGAATTTCTTGTAGAAACCGTACATAGCTTTCCATCGGTTGCATACGAAGTTAAAAGAAAGGGGTTATGGAGAACCATACAAAATCCAAAAGATTTCCCAAGCGACGCCGACGAAGTGCGTGAACCAATGGTAAAGACGGAAATATTAACACCAAGTAATTATCTTGGTGCAGTCTTAAGCCTTACGCAGCATTTCCGATTTACGAATATCGAAACAAAAAATTTTGGGGGGCGCATAGTAGTCACCGCAAAATTGCCACTCGCCGATTTAATATCTGACCTCGACGATCAGTTAAAATCGAGCACCCAAGGTTTCGCCTCTTTAAGTTATGAGTTGATAGATTACGAACGTGCAGATGTTAAAAAAATGGAGATTATGATCGCGAGCCATTTAGTGCCAGGGTTAACTCGCATCATCCCCAAAGACACATCTATTCGCGAGAGTAGAATAATGGTTGAACGCCTCAAAGAGTTGTTACCAAAAGAACAGTTTACCCAGGCATTACAAGCAGTTGTAGATGGTCGCATCGTTGCACGCGAGACAATACCCGCAATGACCAAAGAACTGGGCAATTTTGGAAAAAACGGTGGCGACCGAACCAGAAAAATGAAATTGTGGAAAAAACAACAACGCGGCAAGAAAAAACTAAAAGAACGTGCAGAATTAAACCAGGTTAAAATTCCCGCAAACGTATTTAAGGAACTATTAAAAAAGTAAAATAGACCCACTGCTTAATTATTTTCGTTACGAAATTCTAAAATCGTGAGCGAAACGCAGTCAAAAAAAGTGAGCAATATACAGTGTATCTTGTGAACTTTTTTTGACAAGTTGTAGCCATGATTTTAGAATTGCAGTAGAAAGATAATTAAACAGTGGGTCTAATATGTCGCTCTACATCATCGGCACACCAATCGGAAACTTAAAAGATATCACGCTTCGTGCGCTGGAGGTTCTTAAATCAACTCCAATAATTATTGTTGAACACTGGGAGGATTCAATAAAGTTATTGCGTCATTACGAAATTCAACCACAAAAAATAATAAAGTATAACGATGCAACAAGAAATAAGTTACCGGAAATTATTGAGTTACTGCAAACCACCGACGGCGCCTATATCACGTCCGCTGGCATGCCCTCTGTAAGCGACCCTGGGGTTGAACTCGTTGCTGCCTCTCGAAGCGCAAATATTAACGTAGTGCCAATACCGGGGCCATCGGCACTCCCAACGGCAATCGCAATGAGCGGTATGCGAGGCCCGTTTCTTTTTGTAGAATTTTTACCAAGAAAACCGGGAGCGCTCATAAAATTATTCACTCATGCAGGCACATCAAAAGAAAAAATAGTGTGTTTCGAATCGCCGTACCGCATAAAAAAGACGATGGAGCTGCTACAAAAAAATTATCCAGGTGCGACCGTGTTCATCGGCAAAGAGATGACAAAAAAGTTCGAATCATATACAATAGGAACACCCACTGAACTGCTCGATCGTATACTGAAAGACAAGCATTTCACCAAAGGTGAATTTACTATGATCCTCAAATTTCAATAGGCTGCGTATTTCGTAGCGCAAAGACTATGCGTATCCAAAAATATTTATCACAACAAAAAGTATGCTCCCGGAGAGAAGCTGAGGAATATATAAAGGAAGGGCGCATCACGGTAAATGGTAAAGTAGTAACGGTAATGGGTGTGCAAATAGACCCAAGCGTTGACGTAGTGAAATTATTAGATGGCACACATGGCGCGACCGATGAAAAAATAACCATCGCAGTAAATAAACCGCGGGGGATAGTGTGTAGTAGGGCAAAAAATGAAGGGAAAACGATATTCGAATTACTACCAGAATTCGAAAAATTAAACGTCGTAGGAAGACTCGATAAAGAAAGTGAGGGGCTGTTACTCATGTCAAACGATGGCGTAGTAACAAGTGCGGTAACAGGCGAAGACCATAAGGTGGAAAAAGAATATACAGTACGCGTGAGAGAAGAAATAAGTGGACTTTCCCAAAGACGCATGGAGCAAGGGATTCAATTAGAAGATGGGCTCACGCTCCCAGCGACAGTAACTATACAAAGCGGGCATCGTTTTACCATCGTGCTTCGCGAAGGGCGCAAGCACCAGATACGTCGAATGGCCGATGCGGTGCGCCTTACTATTACAGACTTAGCGCGCGTGAGAATTGGAAATATTAAACTAGGGCGATTAAAACCAGGTGAATACAGAAAAGTTACACCGAAAGAATTAGTGCGATTAAAAAATAGACCCGCTGCTTAATTATTTTCGTTACGAAATTCTAAAATCGTGAGCGAAACGCAGTCAAAAAAAGTGAGCAATATACAGTGTATCTTGTGAACTTTTTTTGACAAGTTGTAGCCATGATTTTAGAATTGCAGTAGAAAGATAATTAAGCAGTGGGTCTAATATAAAATAACAACAAAATAGAGTATTCGCAATATTCGTGATTACTCTTCGCATTATTAGCGACTACTCTCAGATTTATGTTTATCGACGACGTAACAATCAAAGTCCAAGCAGGTAATGGCGGCAAAGGAGCCGTGGCTTTTAATAAGAACCTCATGAGCCTTGGGCCAACAGGGGGAACCGGCGGGAATGGCGGAAGTATATTTCTCGAGGGTGTAAGCGATTTAGGAGCACTTCGCCAATTTCGTTTTAAAAAAGAATTAATAGCGAAAAACGGCGAAGATGGTCGAGGTCAATATCGTGACGGGAGAACAAGCGAAGATCTTATAGTAAAAGTGCCGATCGGAACAGTAATACATAATGCTATAACAGGAACGAAAACAGAAATAACTGCAGTGGGAACTCGTGTGCGTATCGTAAAAGGTGGGCATGGCGGTAGAGGAAATTTTCATTTTCGTTCGGCAACCAACACGAGCCCTAAAGAATTTGAACTTGGTACGAAGGGCGAAGAATACGCGCTGCGCTTAGAGCTGCAGCTCATTGCCGATGTGGGGCTTATTGGTTTCCCCAATGCGGGTAAGTCAAGTTTATTAAACGAATTAACGAACGCAAAAAGCAAGATTGGTAATTATGAATTTACAACACTCGAACCTAACCTTGGCACGTATTACGACATGGTCATTGCAGATCTTCCGGGGCTAATCGAAGGCGCGGCAAAGGGCAAGGGGTTAGGTATAAAATTTCTTCGTCACATCAAGCGGACAAAAGTACTTTTTCACCTTATCGCAAGTGAGGTAGAAGAACCAATAAAGGCCTATAAAATAATTCGTAAGGAATTACAATCGTACGACGAAGCACTGCTCGAGAAAAAAGAATTTCTCTTTTTATCAAAAAGCGACACGCAAAGTGCGGTAGAAATACAAAAAAAGCTCAAGGCACTGAGAAAACTTAATCCAGATGTACTGCCCGTATCCATTCACGACGAAGATAGCCTGATGTGCGTAAAAAAAATCTTAAATAAACTCATAGAGGAAAAAAGGGGAATATAAAAATCTCGCGCTAGTTACGATCGTAACTAGCGCGAGATTCCGGAGAAGTAAAAAAAGTGGAAAAATAAAAAGGTAACAAGGTAAAAAAATAGATTTGCTCCCCGATAAGCTTTCGAGGGATTTTTGCGCTCATTTCGAGCGAGACGAAGTGAAAAAATGGAAAGCTATTCACAGAATCTGTTGAGATTTTTTCACGAAGTCGTAGCCGAAATTCATGAAGAAGAGCCGAAATGTTATCGGGGAGCAAGTCTAATAATTTACTATTATAAAGCCACGTGTTACAATAGATACGGATCTTTAATATTGAGGTTCCATGGCCTGGCCGCATCTCCTCGTACTTATCCGTCACGCCGAGTCCGTTGGCAATATCCGCACGTACGACGAACGCGCAACATTTGAACTCGCGACACATGCATACCCGCTAACAGAACGTGGAAGAAAACAAGCAGAAATTACCAGCACGTATCTCCGTGAACATTTTGGTGAAAGCGCGCCAGAGATTTATTACACTTCGTATTACGAGCGAGCAAAAGAAACCGGCCGAATTCTTTTCCCGGGGGTACATATCTACGAAGACGCTCGACTCGCCGAGGGGCAACGCGGTATTTTCCACACAATGACGAAAGAAGAAATCGAAACGCGCTTCCCCGAAGAATTAAAACGCAAAGAACGTGAAGGCCTATATCATTTCCGTCCGCTTGGTGGAGAAAATTGGCCCGATATTGAACTACGCATTCATAGTTTCCTGGGAACACTCGTGCGTGACTGCGAGGGTCTACGCGTATTCATTGTTGTGCATGGCCACTGGCTAATGTTGTTCCAAAAACTTATTCATCACTTTAGCGTAGAAGAGGCACTAAACCGATACAAGAATAAACTTTTCTGTAATGCATCGGTCACCGCATATAAAGGAATAAAGCGAGACGGCAAATCACGCCTTGAACTTATTGAAGAAAATGTTATCCCGTGGAAGGATAAAATCTAAAATGCTCTTGGTTCTGAGTTACGAAACTCAGAGCTAGAAGAGCATTTTTTTCATACGCAATCGATACCCCGAAAACCCGAGCTTTTCCCAAAAAGCCAAGCCAGTAGCATTCCGCGTATCGACGCTTAATTCAATGCATTGTATACCTCGCGCCATAAACCAAGCATTTGCTTCGTCAACTAACGCACGAGCAACACCACGCTTCCGTATCTGAGGCTCAATAAAAATATCATAAATAATGCCGATGCATTCCGGTGCAAGGTATGCCGGCGCACTCTCCTCGCCAATACGCATATAGCCAATGAGCGCTCCCGCATCTTCTGCTACCAGAAGCATTAGCGAGTGGTCTGCTAACCATTCGGTAACCATTGCGCGCAAATCATCGTACGCAGTAGATGCACGATACCGAGTGTCAAGTATGTGGTGGAAGTCGATCATCGAAGCAGCAAGCGCTGCAACAGCGGGAATATCTTTTTTTGTTGCTTGGCGAATAACCATGTTCATTCTTAAAAATAAAGAACGTATATGGTATGCTAACAGTAAGTTGTGAATTAGAAAAGTCTCAATTTCTCCACGATCTGCCAGCCGGAGAAAAGTAAGTAGAAAACGGATTCTTTCCGAAAGGATATCATTTCGAGAAACATGCCCTTTGATCCCGCCCGTCATTGTCATATCCTAATAGGGCGGGATCGAGGTAGAAGAAAGTTTTGTCGAAACAAAACTATTCTGTTTTTGAGAGTATGATATCCTTTCGGAATAGAAACGTTTATAAAGACCTTATGGCACAAGCTAAAAAACGAATTTTAATATCAGAAGACGAAGGCCCACTACTCCAAGTACTTGGTGAAAAATTTACGAACGAAGGCTTTGTAGTATTTAAGGCGAAAGACGGAATTGAGGCGGTAGATATGGCCCTACGTGAGCACCCCGATCTTATATTACTTGACGTTATCATGCCTCGCATGGATGGCATTATGGCGCTCCAAAAAATTCGCGAAGATAGTTGGGGTCAAGGAGTTCCGGTAATTATACTTACCAATTTAAACGACGCCGACACCGCAGGAGAAGCATTAAAAAATAGGGCTTACGATTATATGGTAAAAAGCGACTGGAAGCTCGATGATGTAGTAAAAAAAGTACGTGAACGTCTTGAAGACCTATAACAAAAAAGTTTCACTGTGGAGCGCAGCGGTGTTGGTTATCGCTACGATAATCGGCGGCGCCATTTATGCACTGGGCGCGATCGAGGGTGAGACGGCGATGAACCTCAAAATCTTTTTCGGGTGGTTTGTTGCGCTACTTGGCACAAACGGTATTCTATTTTTCGTATTTTGGGTATATCGCGATACCCTTACGCTGCGACAAAGGGCAGCGATAACACTTTGGGTAAGTACGGTTATATGGTACTGGCTATTCGCGCCAATATACTTTGTATTAAACCTAAACTTTAACACCCTACATCTTTCTTGGGCTGCATTCGAATTCTTTTGGGAGGTATCAATTATTGGGGCATTATTCATTGGTTACTGTATTTACAAACTAAAACCCATAACACAATTTTACGACGAGCACATCGCACCAGATGACCCAAAACACATATACGACCAGACAATACAATACCCAATTTTTGTAAGCATCACATCATTTATTGTCACACTCTCCGGGTACACGATCGGAGGACTTCAGTCATTCTATCTTGCCGATCTCCCCAAAATAGAATTTATAAAAACTATCTGGGAAGGGGTAGTGATCTCACTGTTTCTTACCGGGTTTTATTATCTCTTTTTTGATCTATTATTAAACCCTGTGCGTGGTATGTTAGAAAATACTTACCAATTCAAAACAAGAATCCGGCAGTATATCCATATCAAAATTTTTGCAGTGACACTGGTTGTAGGAGTCGGGAGCATTGGGTTGCTCAGTCTTTCGATCTTTCAATCATCACAAATTATTATAAAAGAAAGCATGGTGCTACAGCTGAAGCAGACAATCGCACAAACAAAAACAATGTTACGAGGCGAAACACAAATAATATCAAAAGAAAAAATTATACATCGTCTTAAAATCGGCCCTCGTGGAACTGTGGTATTACTAGACCCAAAAACACTCATCGGTAATGACGACGTAACAGAAGAAACAATAAGAAAGATTGCGGAAAAGCCCGAGGGCATGGTAGAAGACTTCAAGAAAGAACTCAAATTAATTAGCTTTTTCGAAGAACCGACACTTGGTAAAAAGGTGGTGGCAACAATATTTTTGACCGACTTTTATGACTCGCTGAGTATTCTCGCCGAATTCTTCATCGGTGCAGGGTTATTTGTATTACTATTAACCGTCGGCATCATTACATTCATGAGTTTTGTCATCGCGCGTTCAATTCGAAACCTCGCAACCGCGGTACGAAGCGCAAAGGCAGGTGCGCCATACATTGCTCCAGGTATTCATACCGCCGACGAAGTCGAAGACCTCTCTCACGCCTTCACCTACTACGTGACTCACGCTGAAGAGCTCCAAACACAGCTACGGGGCGCAATCGATGCGCTGGGAAATAAGGTACACGACCTTGAGATAACGAAACGCACACTAAAGGGTACGGTCGACGATCTCGCCCGCACCAAAGACAACCTTGCGAGCGCAAAAACTAAAGACGAAGCATTACTCGAAAGTATTGGCGACGGTATGCTTGCCGTCGACGAACACGGGAAAGTGCTACTCATGAATAGACGTGGCGGAGAATTATTGCACATGAACGAAAAAACAGTTGAAGGGGCGTCGTGGCAAACCATTATTCATGAACTAGAAGACGACGGAAAACCGAAAAACGAAGACGCAACAATTCTTACGCAAACCCTACAAAGTCAACAACTTAAGACAACGGTAACGCGGTTTGGTATACGGCCTAACGGAAGTATCCCCGTGGCAGTAACCGCTGCCCCCGTTATTACAAACAATACCTTTGGCGGAGTCATTATGGTATTTCGTGATATCACCAAAGAACAAGAAGTCGATAAAGCGAAAAATGAATTTGTTTCTCTTGCTTCACATCAACTCCGCACTCCGCTTTCAACGATTAATTGGTATGCCGAAATGTTAGGTGAATCCACTGCGGGAAAATTATCGAAAAAACAACGGGGGTATGTCGACGCAATCGCAACCGCGAACCAACGCATGGTTGAACTGGTGAATGCCCTGCTGAATGTATCGCGTATTGAGCTGGGGACGATATCCATCGAGCCAGAATTAACCGATCTCAAAACGTTGGGGAGTGATATCGCAAAAATTTTTCACAAAATGGCAAAACAAAAAGGGGTTACATTAATAGAAGAATATGATAAAACATTGATACCAATAATGGTCGACCAACATCTCATGCACGTGGTATTACAAAATCTTCTTTCTAATGCAATTAAATATACCCCGAAAAAAGGTGGGGTAGAAATCGCCTATAAACGAGATGCAAAACACCATACGATTGTAATCGAAGTAAAAGATACCGGCTATGGAATTCCGAAAAATGAGCAGTCAAAAATATCAACCAAACTTTTTCGCGCCGAAAACATCCAAGATAAAGAAACCAACGGTACTGGTCTCGGACTGTACATTGTAAAATCAGTTATCGAACACGCCGGTGGAACATTAAATTTTACTTCCAAAGAAGGAGTTGGGTCAACGTTTTGGGTAACCATTCCTGAAGAAGGAATGACGAGGAAAGAAGGTGTAAAAGGTTTAATAGAGTCAAACCGTTAATAGACGAAAATCCCTAAATAGTCATATGTTGCTAATCAAAAATCTTCGTGCAACCGCACTCGCATTACTATGCTCCTCGGCATACATGGTCGCAGCGATTATGGGAAATCTCCCAATGACATGGCTAGTATTTTTTAGCTGGTTTGCCATCCTCGTATTAGTGACAGTCCTATTTATCATCGGATATATACGCGAACGCAAAGGAGATAATTTCAAAGAAGATGCAATAGCAATACTGTGGAGTGGTGCCGCATTATGGTTCTGGGGTTTTGCGCCAGCATATTTTTACTTTAATGGCAATCTCAGTCTCATTGAAGCGCAGTGGACAGCGTTCGAATTTGTCTGGGAAGTACCAATACTAGGAGCGATGTTTATCGCAACGTGCATACACATATTAAGACCAATCTCCGAATTCCTCTCATACAATAAAATAAAGGATGCAAAAAACCTCATGGCACAAACTATACAGTATCCGAAAACCGTTGGGTGGCTAGTATTCGCCTTCTCAACTATTGGTTATGTACTCGGCACACTCCAATCTCGACTATTTGGTCTCCAACCGTTAATTGAAGCCGTAAAGGGTGTTTGGTCGGGAATGGTGATTCCATTATTTCTCGCGATTTTTTATTATTTAGTATTCGATATCATCTTAGAAGATGCGCGGAAAAAAATAAGCGAACAATATCCGAAAGAAGATACGACGCAAAAAAAATTCTACAAGAGAATGCTCGGAGTAACAATACTTATTATGGGTGGGAGTATCGCGCTCATGGGTCCACCCACGCTAAATTTTGCTCAGTTACTAGTAAGAGACCGCTCCATTAGTTGGGCAAACAACAATGTTACCTACACAAAATACGCTCTTCAAAACGCGAACTCACCAGAAGAAATACATAGGGTATTGGAAAATCTCAAACTTGGAAATTCTACGACAATAAACGTCCTCAGTGGTGGGGAACAATTTATCAACGCGAACATCAATGAGGCGAGCCTTGCAATAATCAACAAGCAAAGCGATGGCGCACTAGATGATTTTAGAAATGATGTGAAATTTATTACATTTTTTTATGACGAACGACTCGATAAAAAAATAATTACGATAATAAATTCTAGAGATTTCTATCCATTATTTTATCCTCTCGCCGAATTCTTCATCGGTGCAGGGTTATTTGTATTACTATTAACCGTCGGCATCATTACATTCATGAGTTTTGTCATCGCGCGTTCAATTCGAAACCTCGCAACCGCGGTACGAAGCGCAAAGGCAGGTGCGCCATACATTGCTCCAGGTATTCATACCGCCGACGAAGTCGAAGACCTCTCTCACGCCTTCACCTACTACGTGACTCACGCTGAAGAGCTCCAAACACAGCTACGGGGCGCAATCGATGCGCTGGGAAATAAGGTACACGACCTTGAGATAACGAAACGCACACTAAAGGGTACGGTCGACGATCTCGCCCGCACCAAAGACAACCTTGCGAGCGCAAAAACTAAAGACGAAGCATTACTCGAAAGTATTGGCGACGGTATGCTTGCCGTCGACGAACACGGGAAAGTGCTACTCATGAATAGACGTGGCGGAGAATTATTGCACATGAACGAAAAAACAGTTGAAGGGGCGTCGTGGCAAACCATTATTCATGAACTAGAAGACGACGGAAAACCGAAAAACGAAGACGCAACAATTCTTACGCAAACCCTACAAAGTCAACAACTTAAGACAACGGTAACGCGGTTTGGTATACGGCCTAACGGAAGTATCCCCGTGGCAGTAACCGCTGCCCCCGTTATTACAAACAATACCTTTGGCGGAGTCATTATGGTATTTCGTGATATCACCAAAGAACAAGAAGTCGATAAAGCGAAAAATGAATTTGTTTCTCTTGCTTCACATCAACTCCGCACTCCGCTTTCAACGATTAATTGGTATGCCGAAATGTTAGGTGAATCCACTGCGGGAAAATTATCGAAAAAACAACGGGGGTATGTCGACGCAATCGCAACCGCGAACCAACGCATGGTTGAACTGGTGAATGCCCTGCTGAATGTATCGCGTATTGAGCTGGGGACGATATCAGCGGTGAATCGTAATATTAACGTAAAAAATATGATCGAAGAAATAGTACACGACATAGCATTTGAAATAAAAAATAAGGGGCTCAAAGTGCGGAGCACCTGCGATGTCGGCTTGGAATATATAAAAACCGATCCGCAACTGTTACGAGCAGCGCTCCAAAATATTATTAACAACGCAATACAATATAATAACGTTGGGGGTGGGGTAAATATTACCACTAAACAAATTGAGGAAAAAATAATTATAACAGTAAAAGATACGGGTGTTGGCATACCCGAAGGTGAACAGATTAAAATTTTTACCAAGTTATTCCGTGCAAGTAATGTCCTAAAAAAAGTTCCTGGGGGGACAGGCTTGGGGCTTTACATCACCAAATCAATCATCGATCGTTTAGGCGGGAAGATTTGGTTCGAGTCAAAAGAAGGGGTGGGGTCAACGTTTAATGTTGAGCTCCCCATTACGTAATTACGAGCCTGCACGAGCTTGCTTGCCCACCGGCAAGAATTGCAAGCTTACTCCGGAACCAAAAATTAGGATTCACGTCAATCTCGCTAGTCGAGATTATTTTTTTATCCACAGCTTTTCAACTTTTACGCTTGCCTGTCAATGGGTTAGGTATAAAATAAGAAGTAGAAACACACATCTCGACTATCGAGATGCAATAAAATCTCGAGTATCCCGAAATATCATTGCGATTCTAAGCCGAGCCCAGAGAAGCAATCCCAACATTAAACCGTCTATCAACACTATGTTAGAAACAGAAACAACAAGAAATTGGAATACAGAATTATTAAGCAGTATCGAAACCATGAAAGAAGAAGGCGATAAAGAGAAAATAATTTCTCTAAAACAAGCAGCCGAAATTTCTGGGTATAGCGCAGACTATATTGGGCAGCTTATTCGACAAGGTAAACTCCCAGGGCGTCAGGTGTATCACAACGTTGCCTGGACAACGAGCAAAGAGGCCCTACAGCAGTATTTGGCAAAAAATAAAAAAGATGTTTCAAGCCAGCTTAAGGCTCCAAAATCGCTACCACAAAAATTCAACGCGTTTATTCAAAGTAAAAGCGCGGCAATGCTGTGTAAAATAGCATTAATCACAACGGCGGTTATGTTGGCAATATTCCTTTTATTGCTATCGTATATTCTTGCAACAAGCATTGACTACAAACTCCAACAACGCGCAATGACAAAAATCGAAGCCGCAAATCAAAAATAAATAGGAATGTAGAGGCATAATGCAAACAATACGAGTACAAAGAATAATATCGTCGTTCCTGCTTATAATAATCGGGACCATGGTGGGAAACGTCGCGCATGCCGCAACGGGCGTTCCTGAAATTTTGAATCACCAAGGAAGACTTTTCGATAGTGGCGGAAATTTACTCGGGGGGGCTGGCACAGACTTTTGTTTTAAATTTGCAATTTACGACGACGCAACAGTCGGAGCACCCGATACAAAATTGTGGCCGTCAGGGAACCCCTCCACAATGACCGCGAGTGTAAAAAATGGAGTATTTAATGTTGGTATTGGGGACACCGCAAACGGTGGAGATACACTCGACTATAATTTCCAAGACAACGATACGGTATATTTAAATGTCGAAGTCGCAACAAAAGTTGGGGCAAGTTGCACAACAGGAGGCGACGAAGTATTCGAAAACCTCACTCCACGACAGCGCATTTTGGCATCAGGTTATGCATTGAATGCAAATACTGTGGGTGGGTTTACTCCGGCGCAGTCTGCAAGCGGGACGCAGGTTCCTGTACTGACTGCTGACAATCTGGTACTTGGTGGGTCAGACCCACAAATCAACGCAACGGGCGCAAATGTATTACTCATTCAGGGTGGCGCTGGAACGGGCGACATTCAATTTTTCTCTTCGGCAAATAATTTAACTTCTGCCGGTGCATTAACGATCGCAGGAAACATTACCGCCGCAAATTTATCTCTTGGTGGCACGCTCACAACCGCGGGAGCATTCACGACCTCCGGCGCAAATGCACTCACGATCACCACAACGGGTGCAACAAACGTGACGGTTCCCACAACAGGAACCTTGTCGACGCTTACAGGAGCAGAAAATTTAACCAACAAAACGTTGGGATCCGGACTGATTATTGCAGTGAATGCAGTTTCAGACGCCGATGATACGCGCAGCTTAGGAACAAGCGCGAACCGTTGGAAAGATCTGTTCCTCGGTCCCGCCTCGCTCCACATTGTTTCCACCGCCGGCCAAACCGGAACCGCGCGTGATTGGACGCTCGATATTTTTACAACCGCTGGCGTGGCCGATCAAGGAAGGGGAAACTTCCGCATCCTCGAGGGCATAAACCGCATTGCTGAATTTACCCCGAGTGGCGCGCTCGCAATTGGTACATCAACCAGCGCCGCGACGCGACTTACGGTATGGGGATCAGGAACTGGCGCAACAACTCTTGTGAACGTTGTCGACAACGCATCAACAACGCTGTTCACCATATTAGAAAATGGAAACGTCGGCATTGGCACCACAAGCCCATCGCTTGGGCCATTGGTGCTGAACTCTGGCGCATATGTGAGCGCCGGTGGCGCATGGACGAATGCGTCAAGCAAGGCATTAAAAGAGAATTTTCAAGGCATTAACAACAATGAGATCCTCGCGCAAATCCAGGGCTTAACGATTGAAAAATGGAACTACAAAAAAGAAAGCGCGCACACACACACCGGGCCTTACGCGGAAGATTTTCAAGCAGCGTTTGGTGTTGGCGATGGTCAAAGTATCTCCACCGTTGACGGTCTTGGGGTGAGCTTGGCGGGCATTAAAGCATTGGCAATAAAAACAGCAGCGCTCGCAGTTGATCCAGTGACTAAGAGCGTCATAGTAGATGAGATGGTTAAGCCGAGCATAGATGATAAGTACGACCTTGGCTCCCCAACCCGTCGCTGGCGAAATATTTATGTCGGCCCAAAATCGTTGAATCTTGTATCAACGAACACCGAAACCAACCCCGGCCGCAATTGGTCGTTTGAAATTAAAACCGTTGGCGGAAGCACGGGGAATCTACTCATTCAAGAAGGGTCAAATGACCCTGCCACATTTACTCCATTAGGAAATCTCGGATTGGGATTATCAACCGGAATTGACGCGCGGCTCACGCTTGCGGAAAGCACGGTTGCAAGCGGCGGCATTCTTTTTGGAACTGATACGAATTTATATCGTTCTGCGGCAAATACGTTGAAAACTGATGGTGCATTAACGATTGCAGGAAATATTGCCGCAGGAAATTTAACGCTCGGCGGCAATCTCGTAACTGCGGGAGCCTTCACGACCTCCGGCGCAAATGCCTTAACCTTGACAACAACCGGCACGACAAACGTCACGTTGCCAACGACCGGCACGCTCGCGACGCTCGCGGGCGTTGAAACGTTGACGAATAAAACGCTGACAAACCCCACAATGAATGCATTCAAAATCACGGACATCACTAATTGCGACGCCATAGGCACGGATAGTTCTGGCAACATAATTTGCAGCAACGTCGCAGCACGATTAAATGATATTTCGGATACTACCGCAAATGTGTTGACGCAGACAGAAAGCATCATACTCGACGGCGTGCCACCGGGTTTAACGCCACGTTTCGTAACGAATAAGATGTGGATCGTTGGCTCATTGTATGTTAGAGCGAACGGTAACGATACTGAGCGGAATTCATTTTTCGTACGACGAGGGACAGCGTGCGATGGGCTCCTAGTGAATGGCGATATTTCGCTATTGACGCAAGGAGGGAATGGGGCATCCTTTACAGTTTCTTTCTCGATGATAGACTCGCCGGAGACCACGGGTTTTACGCAGTACATTCTGTGCGGGAAAACTGATACTGCCAATTCACCCAACACCGTCACTGCAATCTATATGACCGCAACCGAAGTCCGTCCAGCAGGTGCAGACCTCGCTGAGTTGTATGCGACCAATGACGCCTCGATTGGTTTCGGTGACGTGGTTGCTATTGATCCCTTATTGCGCTTGGGCGTGAAAAAAGCGACAACGCCATATGACACGGGAATGCTCGGCGTAGTTTCAACAAATCCTGGACAATTATTAAGCGATAACGAAATTGCAACGGGCACCGTAGCTGCGGTCGCGCTTGTCGGTCGCGCGCCCGTGCGCGTATCGCGCAAAAATGGGCCTATTGCCATTGGCGATTATTTGACCTCGTCAGACGAACCCGGAGTTGCCATGAAAGCGACGGAGGCAGGGACAGTGCTCGGCATCGCCCTAACCGCATTCGATGCAGACGCAGGAACCGTGATCGCGTTTATTAAACCAACCTATTATCAGGGGCCGAAAACGTTGCTCGGCCAAGCGGTCGAAACAATTGGCACAATGGTCGCGAACGGCATTGCCGCGTTC
Source organism: uncultured Candidatus Saccharibacteria bacterium (assembly GCA_964372325.1). GTDB lineage: Bacteria > Patescibacteriota > Minisyncoccia > UBA6257 > JAUSGH01 > CAYJQG01. The sequence continues at coordinate 6,976 of CAYJQG010000007.1, read as the reverse complement.
CAAGAAATTACCGCGCGTAAAATCACTGTCACTCGCGCCGACATCGAAGAAGCATTTATTAAAACCGCAGAAATTGTGAAGTTAAAAGTAATGGATATCTTTCAAATGCGCGACCGCGCAACGGGGGAGATGTATTGTGGATATATGGAAAATGGAATCTGGAAGCAAGAGAAGTGCGCAGATATAAATAAAAATACGGTGGAAACAAATAAAAGCACCGTTGGAACAATTACTACAACAACTCTTGAGGCGACGCCAGAGTCTACGCCGACACTAGAATCTGCATCAGTGCCAGGACCAACGTCGACGCCACAAGAAGCGTCAGCACAGACGGTCGAACCAACTGAGACTGCGGCAACGCCGCCAGTAACAACCCATGAAACAAGCACAACCACAAATCCATAAAAAACAAAAATCCCCGCAGGGCGGAGACTTTTGTTTAGCAAGCAGCTGGTCTGTAATCTATACAAACCCTACCGTAATTCTTGCTATAATCATTACAATAATTTTGTCAAGCTCACCGACACGTTCGCTAGCCACCGATTTTTCAAGTAACAGTTTTTTTACCCGCGACCCGATCATAAGCGACTTCGGAGGTAAATCAACTTCAGATGGGTTTGAGCTATTAAACGCCGGTGGCCAAACCATAACTGGCGAATCGAGCAGCGCAAGTTTTTCACTAAAATCCGGATTTTTTTATTTTGATACATTCACCCCAAAATCACAAAATTGGCGCTGGTACGACGACGAAGCCAGCGAAACTCCGGTAACAGCACTCGCCGCAGAAAATGTTGCGCCTTCAAATGTCGATAACCGCGCGATCGCAAAACTCCGCATTACGCTCAAAGAAACGAAAAGTATTGGCGCAACGATAAAATTCAAACTCCAATTTTCAAAAACCTCCGACTTTTCTTCCGGAATTGTTGATGTGGTTTCGCAGGGTGCATGTACGACGTATTCACGGTGGTGCTATGCTGATGGTGGTGGCGCAGACAACGGAGTCATTACCACAGGCGTCTTAACCGATTCCGACAGTTGCGTTGCAAGCGTTGGCGATGGTTGCGGCACACATAACGAGTCAGGAACATCGGCGGCAACATTCAACCAAAAAAAAGACACTGCAACAGAATATGAATTTACCGTCGAACAACACGACGCCGAATTTAACCAAACATATTTTTTCCGCGCATTCGATACCACGAACAACATTCCCGTTCCATTAAATACCGGCGAAGCATATCCCAGCATCGGAACGAGCGGCACAATATTAACATTTTCCGTTGCGGGCCTCGCAAGTGGCACGGTAACCGAGGGAGTGACGACGGATGTGACGACAACCGCAACGACGGTTCCATTTGAAACATTGGCTATCGATACTGAAATTGAAGCCGCTCAACGATTAACGGTGACAACAAATGCGGCAAAGGGATATAAAATCTTTGTGAAAGAAACAGACAATTTAAAGAATATGTATGGTACGGCGATAGCGGATGTCACCGCAACAAACGCGTCCCCTGATGTTTGGGCAATACCAGGCGGCACATACGGTGCATATGGCTATCACGCGGGAGATAATGAGTTATCGGGAGGATCAACAAGATTTTCAACAAATAACACGTATGCGCAACTTGATACGACCGCGAGGGAAATCGCATTCAACGCCGTGCCGGTAACCGCAGAAACAAATGATATGATATATAAAATACAAATCAATAAATTGCAGCAGACCGGCGACTATAACACGACAATTCAATATATTATAGTAGCAACATATTAATGAATAAAAAAATTCTCGGCATTAGTATCGCCATATTAATCATTGCACAAGTCGTTATATGGACTGAAAGGACGTTTGCCGCGCCAGAGTGGTTTGTCGTTACTCCGCGTATTGTGGATTTAAAAACTAAAGCGGACGAAGAAGTGACGTTTACTGTTCAAATACAAAATACATATCCAGAAAACCTCGAGCTGTTCGGGCTAGTGTATCACCTTGGGAATAACGGAGAGAAAATTTATTTCGATGATCCTCGCGTTGATCGCCCGTCGTCGCTTGCAAAATGGTTTAAATTCCAAAGAAGTCGTCTTGCGGTTGCGGCAAAAAAAACAACAACGCTTGAAATTACCGTTGACCCTCATACCAGCGCAAAGCCCGGTATGTATCACGCAATGATTATCTTTACCGATAAAAATGATCAGGAGGAAGCAGCAAAAAACAGTGATAAGGCTTTGGCGGTCATGGTGAATGTTGAAATCTTAAGTAGTGCGCGGGAGCTCTTGATGATTAAAAGATTTGCGCCTGAATACCCGTTTACTAGTGAAAATGGCATTACAATTTTGTATAACATTGCAAATAGCGGTAATCGAAAATCAAAACCGGAAGGTGTTATTCGCATATACAATCGTCGCGGCGAAGAAGTCGCAACGACACCGATTAACGCATCTGGAGAATCATTGGAGCCAGGAATGCAAAAACAGTTTGCGAGCATTATCGACACAATCCAGGGGATGGGTCAATTTAAAGCATTTCTTGATCTTTCTTATGGAGATGATAAACAAAAAATACTTCAAGATACAACATTTTTTTGGGTTATTCCGTGGAAAGAAATATTGGCAGCAATAATAGTATTAATGATATTCATAGTATGTTGCGTACATTGGCTCCATGGTCGTTATACAAAAGAGAGCAGTGAAGATGCGGACGGAAAGCAAGTCAACATCTTCAAAAACCAAGAAGCCCATAAACAGCTTCAATCACATGTCATTGATCTTCGAGAAAAAGAATAGCGAAAAACGCAGCATAGAAATACCGTGGAAATAAATAGAAATAGATAGAAATACAATAGAAACAGCGTGGAAACAAAATGGAAACAAATAGAAATACTATGAAAATAAATATATTTCCACGGTATTTCTACGGTATTTCTACAATATTTCTACTATGTTTCTACTTTGTTTCTCTAGCTAACGCTACAACCTTTTCCATCTCCCCCCCATTATTCCGAGTTTCATTAACACCTGGTGAAACTTGGAAAAGTACGGTACGAATTTCGCAGACTGGCGAAACTCCAAAAAAATTTTATGTGGAGACTGCTAACTTATTAGTAAAAAGCGGAGGGATTCAAAATGACGAGGGGTTTGTTCCAATTTTTGAAAAAGATTCGACAATAAAAGCAAATTCGCTTTCGGGGTGGATAGACCTTACAGAAATAAATGGAAATACAATAAAAATAAATGCGTTGGGGTTTTACGATATTCCATTTGCAATTCATATTCCCAAAGATGCTCCTCCCGGAGATCATTATGCAGCGATACTTGTAGGGGAACAGCCATTAGAACAAAAACAGGAGTCGCAAATCTCAACTTCGGCAACATTCACCGCACAATTATTTATACGCGTCGCCGGAGATGTGATTGAACGTGGAACACTGCGTGAATTTTCTATAACAAAAAGCATGTTCCGCGATCCAAAAGAAATAGCCATGCAACTCAAAATTGAAAACACTGGCAATGTCCATCTTCGCCCGGAAGGAAGTGTCACAATCAGCAATTGGTGGGGTGATGAGCGTATAAAAATTGATCTAAGAAACATCGGCGTAATTCTTCCAACTCAATTCAAAACAATATTCGTGACTGCACCAGAATTTACCAAAGGTTGGCTCGATGCGGGGTATTATGTTGCAACACTGCGCCTCGCATTAAACGATACCCAATATCTCCACCGTAATGTGAGTTTTTTCATTCTCCCGTCGAAAGAAACAATACTCTTCGTGGACTTCATTTCCATAATATTACTTACGGCATTCTTTGGAACCCGGTGGTATATAAGAAAAAAAATTAAATAGAAATACGATATAAATACAGAGAGCGAAGCAATCTCACAATAATATGCTCACAATGACGCAATCATTGTGCGTAATCGTATCAATATGATACGATTATTATGTGAAATATCAATGGGATTATAAAAAAATAGACCCAAAAAAATTAACAACCGCGTCAGAAATGCTGTGGTATTTAGAGCGTAAGATTAATTATGATGATTGGCGAGGATTGCGCTTGGCGATGATTAAAAAATATTTGCCCAAACTGAAAAAGCGTTTAGATCCAGGAAAACGTGCAATGCTGGAGATGTACATAAAACGCTATGGATAACGAACTTACACAGCTACAGAAAAAAGTTTTAGCGCTACTGAGGCCTTCCCCCCTAAAAGAAAAATTTTATTGGACTGGCGGCACTTTGTTGGCTGCTATATATTTGCATCATCGCAGATCAGTGGATTTAGATTTTTTTACCGACCAACCTTTTGTCTATGAAGAAGTGGAGACTTTTATTGAGTCTGTAAAGGTTGCATGTAGTGTATCTCGCGTAGAAGTCAAAAAGATTTATGATAGGTGGGAATTCTTTTTATACAATGGGGAAATATTACGTATAGAATTTGTACATTACGCACACCCCAGACTGAAACCGCAAGTTCCATGGAACGGAATATTCATTGACGATTTTGAGGACATCGCTGCGAATAAATTGATGGCTTTTTTTGACAGAAACGAACCGAAAGATTTGGTAGATCTGTATTTTATGCTCAAAATTAAAAGAAAAAAAATTACACAACTGCTTAAATTAGTAGAAAAAAAATTTGGCGTTAAATTCGATGAGGGTTCTGTCTGGTCAGAGGCGCACAAGCATATACGTAATTTGGATACGATTATTCCGTTACTGAACGGTAATATTCAACAGCAACAAAAAACTATTGATGCGATAAAACAATATTTTGAACAACGATCGATGAAGTATTTGCATAGTAGGATAGAAAAATAATAATAGAAATAAATCGTCATTGCGAGTCTACCCAACCGGCAAGCAGGCCTTCCTGCCGGTTAGGTAGGGAGCTCCGAGCCACGTCGAGGAGAGCGAAGCAATCTCACAATAATATGCTCACAATGACGCAATCATTGTCCGTAATCGTATCAATATGATACGATTATTCTATTAATATGATACGAAAAAAAATATGGCACCGACTACAAGACAACAAAAAATTATATCTATTTTACTTCGACTCAGCTCAAAGCAGTCTTCAACCATTCGAAGACGGTAATAAAAGAACTGGGCGATTAATGGCGAACGCGCTTCTTTTAGCTCATCGATGCGCACCGCTTTCGTATCGTAGTGTGGATGAGAATGACTATCGTGAGGCATTGCTGGTGTTTTATGAGTTAAATTCCGTCATACCTTTCAAGAAAATTTTTATTGCACAATATGAGTTTGCTGCTAAAAATTATCTTGTGTGATAGATCCCTACAGTGATACGTATGCAGATTGTCTTGGTGCCGAACAAGCATTAATTGCAGTTGCGGATCAAGTCGTTACAGTGTATCTGCTCACAAGACTGAGTGGTAAGCATTCGATCTATTATTATCATTGCGAGCGCCTTTAGCCGCGAGCGACAGTGTAGCACTTGCACCACTCTTTGATGCATTGGGAGGGGGAACTGCAAACTCTCAAATCATTGCAAACGGAGCTAGTCCAGCGGATGGAGCGACGTCAGGCGACGGCCTCTTCTTAACGAATTATCGAGTTCAGATAAGCGCGTTGCAGGAAGCCGCAGATGATTATAGTTCGGAAGTGCGGTATATCGGCACACCGACGTTCTAAATGGTGCGCAGTATATCTGCGATCATACAAAATATCCCATGCACATGGGATATTTTGTTATGCGCACGAATCGTTTATAGTTATAACAATGAGTATAATAACCAAATCATTAAACAAGAGCGAAAAATAAATATTCTGATCGCTATTGGTAGGGTATTGCTCGCAATGATCACGCTCAATTTCTTTTTTGACTACCGGCGGAACAAACTCGGGGCATGAAGGTTAACGCGGGCGGCATTTTTATACAAAACACAGGCATACTCGCTATTTTGAGTATACGTATAGTATACTACAAATATGAATTACAAAAGAATAATTTTTGATCAACTGTATGAAAGTATAGGCAAAAAACCTATATTAGTGCTTTATGGTGCGCGGCAAGTTGGTAAAACCACCTTAATCAAGTCGATTATGGGGAGGTTTGCTCACCCATTATATTTGCAAGGCGACGATCCAAAAGAAGCGTTGTTGCTTGAACATCGATCGGCAAAGGAACTTTCGGACTTGGTAACCGGATACGATTTAGTCGTGATTGACGAAGCGCAGCGCGTCAAAGACATTGGCATCACTTTAAAGCTTATCGCCGATAACGTAGCGTCCGTACGATTGATAGCAACTGGATCATCTGCGTTTGAGTTGGCGAATAAGTTAAACGAGCCACTCACGGGAAGGAATCGTAAGTTTTATTTGTATCCACTATCGCTTCAAGAAATAGTGACCGCATATGGAAAGATACACGTAGGCAAAGAGCTTGATTCCTATATGACATTCGGTTTGTATCCGGCGATAGTGAATGCCGCGTCTCGCGAAGAAAAGGCGACACTGATTAAAGAGCTGGCTGGGGATTATCTTTTTAAAGATTTATTTTTATTTGGCGACATACGCAACTCGTTTGCGTTTGAAAAATTAGTCAAACTTTTGGCGTTGCGTGTTGGCAGCGAAATATCATATACCGAACTTGCAAAAGAAGTCGGTGTGAGCAGAGATACCATCTATAACTATGTCAATCTTCTTGAACAGGCGTTCATTGTGTTTCGTTTGCTGCCGTTGTATACCAACAAAACAAAAGAGATTAATAAAAGCCATAAAATATATTTCTATGACATTGGTGTGCGCAATGCGCTGATTGGGAATACCGACCCCATTGATATTCGACTGGACAAGGGGGCAATATTTGAGAATTTTTTTATTGCCGAAAAAATAAAAGAGCGTGCATATGCAATGCGTTCGAGCGCAATACATTTTTGGAGAAACAGACAGGGATCCGAAATCGATTTCGTTGAATTAATGAGTGCTGATAAAGCCATTTCTGCTTATGAG